>JBAZLI010000027.1 GCA_041650355.1 Candidatus Micrarchaeia archaeon
ACCGCGTTATGCAGCGGCATAAGGAGCCTCATCCCGATAGTCGCATTCCTGATGATAGTTGCTGCGGGAGTGATTTACGCGGCAGGCCAGCTCCTCGGCGCTGAAACCAGGGCAAGAGCCTCAGTGTGGGCGACAGCGATGCTCATCGGAGCTCTCATAGGCCTTCTCATCGTGGTAATAACCCCTACGATACTGGGCGCGCTTTACGGTGGCGTCGGAGCATACAGCTGCTGATTTTTTTCTTTTCTTCCTATTTTTTAATTCCTTCTTCTTATTCTATTCCCTATGCGAGGCTATCTCTCGTTCCTGCTCGTTCTCGCAGCTTTGGCAATACTTATTCTCTTAGCCAATTCCTACACCAATTCCAAATCCGTGAACCTTTCAGGAGCGATAGCCTTGGAGAGAATGGAGCAATTGAGTTTAGATGCAAAACGCTCAATGCTCGTTTCAGCGAAATACGGCGCAATGGCCGGCTTCCTGGGCTACATGGCTGAAATAGCCTCAACAGGCGGGATTGCTGCGTTCGACCCTGCAGAGGCAAAGGAAAGAGTGAAGGACGGTGCCTACGCCTCCCTTCTAATGTTCAATCCGTCCTATGATGATTTTGAAACAAGTGCGTGGTGCGGCGAGCTGGGTGAGAGCGAAGTGGGAAAGATAGCTGAGGATTCTTTGCTCGAAGGTGCTCCGAAAATGTGCTTAAATTGCCAGCCAATCCAGTCTCCGCTTTGCAGGGATTACATAAATGTGAATGTTCTTGCAGACCCGCAGGCGAAAACCTTCTCGATAGCCGACCTATCTTTAGGCTCGATGAACCTGGGGGGAAAGCCCAAGCTTTTCGGAATCACTTTCTATTCGCAAAAGCTCAACATCTCAAAGGTTTCCTACATCCCCACAAGCGAAAAGATATTCGAAATTCCATATCAAGCGCCGCCCGAGCTGATGCAATGAAAGCCCAAATCTCCGTTGAATTGTTATTCAATTTCCTCTTCATGCTCATACTAGTCTCAGCAATTTTGGCGGCGTTCTCAACGCTTTCCTCAGAGGCGAAAGCGCACGGCGCAAGAGTGCTGGAAAAGGCGAAAATAGAGGGATTCGCAAGAACCCTGGACAAGAGCGAAATTATCCATCAGGACAGGTTCGCGATAAGCGGGAACTATTCAATCGGGGACATAAGCGCAGAGGGTGCGTTAGTGGGCGAAAGCGAAGGAGGAAAGGTTTTCGGATACACGATTTACGGAATTGGTGGAAGCGATGGCGAACCGGTGTAAAGCATTCCTTTCGTTCGATTTCCTTTTTTCCCTAATTCCCATTCTGCTCATAGTTTCCTATACGCTCTACTACGCGTCCTTCCTCCAGTCCAGGGCCGAAGAGAATTTAGAGCATCAAGCCCTTTTCAACAAGCTGGTTTCAGCGAGCGATTACGTAGTAAAAATAGGGGCGGCGAAAACAGAAGGGAATTTTTTCCCTGAAAAGAAGGTTTACCCGAACCTCATCCCTTCTGAAGATTTCTCCAAATTGCAGGGGGATTTGGAAAAAAGGCTCCATTTCAATTCTTTATACGTCAGTTTCGAGGAGGGAAAAGGAACATGCATCTACAGATTAGTCGTTTACGAACCCACGAATGAGATAAGAAAGCTCTATTTCTGCGGTGAATGAATGCAAACGCTCGAAGCCATCCTCTCTTTGCTCGTCCTCGTTTCCTTATCCATCTTCCTTTTCATACCCGCAGAAGCGAAACTAGACAATTCAGTATACCTCTATTCGCTCCAGGGCGACGTGGAAAACGTGATGCACCTGAAAGACGGTTTGGAGAACATAAGCGAAGGAAATGAAATCGCGATGAAAATTTACGAAGAAACCGGACTGTGTATGGAGTTCAGCGAGACCGACATCACTTCATACCCAGTAGCAAAAGGCAGGTACGCCCAGGTTTCGGTCCCGCAGCTGAAGGAGCTTGGTTTGGAAGCGAACGGAAGCGAAGTGGACGCAGGGGCGCTCAACCTCACCGGTTTCAAGCCGAATTCGTTTTCCTTCGGTTTGTGCAATAATTAAAAACCTCGGCTCATAATCCCGTGCATATGCAATATGCGCAAAAGAGCATATCGGGCCAGAAAGTGAAGGCCTACGCCAAAATCCTCCAGGCAGACGAGAGCTTCTGGCACGGATTCCTGGTGTTCATAGGCGCGCTCGCGGTGCTTTCCGCGATTCCGTTTTATCCCATCATACTGGTTCCAGCTTTAGCGTTGGTATGCGGCGCAGTTGCATACAGATACCCTGCGCTGGGAACAATCCTGAGCGTGCTTCTTGCACTCCCATCCTTTGCATACCAATCCCCTGAATTCGGCTTCCTTTTCCTTCTGGTAGTAGCAATCACTTTGTTCGAGGCGTTCGAGCACTGGGCGATAATTTCCGGCTTGGAAGCGTTGGTGTTCCTCCCGTTCATGCCATTTCCGCTTTCCCTTCTGGGGGGTTTCGTAATCCTGGGGCTCATAATAATGGCGTGCAATTTCGGCTCCTCGAAAACACTCCTGGTTTCCATTCCAGCGGTATTTCTCATACTTTTCCTCTCTTCAATATGGGTTCAGCAGAATTCTGCGCACATGCCCCTGAACCTGGACGCGTACCAGCCGGCTCTGGAAACGCTCCAGAAGAACAGGCCGGCAGTGGATATACTTTCAATTCCAAGTGAAACAATAGGCGCGTTCTCCTCCATGGCCACCCTCTCGTTCCTGGGCACGTTCAACGAAACGCTGGGCAAAGCAACCGCAAACACCATAACCCTGCTGTTAGCTGACAGCGGTTTGATTCAATTGGTATTCTGGTCGTTCGTGCTCTACGCCGCGAGCTTCCTCTCTGGAAGGATAAGGGGGAAGCACGCCCAGCTCATATCCAGCTCGGTCCTCCTCTTGATACCTCTAGAGTATTATTTCCTTTCGCAGTTTTTTAACTACCAGTTCCAGTACGAAACCGTGTTCTACATCATCGCTTCTATTGCAATCATAGGAGTGCTCGAGGCCAAGAACATGAAATTCAGCCAGGAAGGCTCGATAATGAAAAAGGAGAAGCTCAAGAGCTTCGGGAAATTCGGCGTGAAGGATTTGAGTCTGGAAGGGGGCGAGAAATTCGACGACGTGGGAGGATACGAGGACGTGAAGGAGGAAATAAGGGACGCGGTGATGCTCCCGCTGGAGAAGAAGGATTTGGCGTACACGTACGGGCTCACTCCGCCCAAGGGAATCCTGCTCTTCGGACCTCCGGGAACCGGAAAGACGATGATAGTGCGCGCTCTCGCGAACGAGATAAGCTTCAGGCTTTATTACGTGAACACCTCCGAACTGCTCAGCAAATGGTATGGTGAATCCGAAAAAAATATTGCGGAGCTTTTCGCCGACGCGAGGAGGAACGCGCCCTGCATAATAATGTTTGATGAAATTGACTCAATAGGGAAGAGCCGCTCCGGATACAATGACGATGTGACCCCGAGGGTGCTCAGCGTGCTTCTGCAGGAGATAGACGGGGCGGTGAGCAGCGGGAAGCCAGTGATGATAATCGGAACAACGAACATACCCAACGAACTGGATGCAGCGCTCCTGAGGCCCGGGAGATTCGACAAGATAATCTACATGCCCCTTCCGGACAAGGAGGCAAGAAAGCAGATATTCAAGGTGTACGCGAAAAAATACCCGTCCGAGGAAATAGACTTCGAGAAGCTCGCGAAGAAGACCGAGCGATTCTCAGGCGCAGACATAAAGAACATCGTGGACGAAGCCGTGAAGATAATCGCGAAGGAGGCGGGAAAGAAGGACATGGTGGTTCCCCTCACTGCCGGAGTGCTGTTGGACGTGGTTGGAAGAACCAAGCCTTCGGTAAGTTTGGCCCACCTTGAGGATTACGAGCGGTTCAGAATGGACTTCGAACGGAGAATGGGCGGGAAAGGCGAAAAAGCCCAGGAGGAGAGCGAGCCAGCCGTAAAGTGGCAGGATGTCGCTGGATTAGAGGACGTGAAAAGAACGCTTTTGGAAACCATACAGATTCCGCTCATGCACGAGGAGCTGATGAAGCAGTATAAAGTAAAGCCCAGCAAGGGAATCCTGCTTTTCGGGCCGCCTGGATGCGGCAAAACGCTCATAGTGCGCGCGGCTTCAGGCGAGCTCAAGGCAGCGTTCATTACAGTGAGCGGCGCGGAACTGGTGAAAAGAGGATTCACGCAGTCAGTTTCAGTTCTGAAGGAGGCGTTCATGCGCGCAAAGGAGAACACCCCAGCAATACTGTTCATAGACGAGATAGAAACGATAGCCCCTTCCCGCGCTCGCGGAGGAGGCGACATAGTGGGCCAGCTGCTCACGGAAATGGACGGGATGAAGGAGCTGAAAGGGGTTGTGGTGATAGGCGCGACGAACAAGCCCGACATCCTTGACCCGGCAATCCTGAGGCCCGGAAGGTTCGACAAGATATTCTACATCCCGCCCCCTGATTTGGAAGGGCGGAAGCAGGTGTTCCAGATAAACCTAGGGGATTTCAGCAAAGGGGTGGATTTGGAGAGGCTTGCGCAGGAAACCGAGGGATTTTCCGGAGCCGACATATCCTCCCTGGTGCAGAGCGCGAAGATGGAAGCGTTGAGGGAAAAGATAAAGGGCGGAGCCCCGAGGATAACCACAGCGCAGCTGCTCAAGATACTGGAGGGGCGCAGGCCTTCGATAACCGATTCGATGCTTGATGAATACCAGAAGTTCGTGAGCGAATACGGGGAAAGGCGCTAACTTTATAAACTGTTCCGGAGATTAAACTAACGTTATTTTCGGCTAATTTTTGCGGTTTTAGAAACTGTAAGCCGAAACGCTATACCAATGAAGACCTATGAAATGAAAATCGAGGTGTAAGAATGGCAGGCTATGTGAAGAATCCGACGCCGGACGAAGTGAAGGGCAAAATCGCCGAAGCTTTGTCCATGGTCAAGGATACCGGAAAAATAAGGAAGGGAGTGAACGAGGTAACCAAGGCGATAGAGAAGAAGACCGCCATGCTCGTTATCGTAGCAGAGGACGTGCAGCCCCCGGAAGTGGTGATGCACATCCCGATTCTCTGCGAGGAGAAAGGCATACCATGCGCTTACGTAAACACCAAGAAGGAATTAGGGACGGCGGCAGGGCTCATAGTTCCCACTTCCTCGGTCGCGATTGAGAACGCGGGCGGAGCCAAGGAGCTCGTGAACGACATAATAAAGCGGCTCCCCAAGAAATAGGTGTGTGAATGGCAGAAGGTTTTCCAGCCGAAATAGTAGAGGTAAAAGCCAAGACCGGCGTTTACGGGGAGATTTACCAGGTGCTCTGCAAGGTGCTCGCAGGCCCGGACACCGGGCGCGTCATCATCAGGAACATCAAAGGGCCGGTGAAGAAAGGCATGGTAATCATGCTTCTTGAAACCGAAAGGGAGGCCAAGGAGATAAGGCCAAGGTGATTCGGATGCCTAACTGTTATTTCTGCGGCGACGCGCTCAAGAGGGGCTCAGGAGTGATGTACTCCAAGAAGGACGGCACGGTCCACTATTTCTGCTCGAGCAAATGCACAAAAAATTCCCTAAAGCTCAAGAGGGAAGGGCGGAGGGTGAAGTGGACCAAGAACGCGCGCGAGTTCAAGGCCAGGCAGTGACTTTTCCTTTTTCCAGCTTCCATTTTCATATTCCAGTTGAGGTGTTTGTATGGACAGGACTCTCGTTCTTTTGAAACCGGACGCAATCCAGCGCGGCCTCATGGGCGAAATAATCGCGAGATTCGAGGCCAGGGGATTGAAATTAGTGGGGCTCAAGATGCTTAGGATGGGCAGGGAGCTCGCGAAGGAGCACTACTCCCATCTCGTAAGCAAGCCGTTCTACCCTGATTTGGAGAAATTCATGACGCACCACCCGATAGTGGCTATGGTGCTCGAGGGGAAGGAGTGCGTCCAGGTCGTGAGGGACATGATGGGCCCCACGAATTCCAGGAAAGCGCTTCCCGGAACCATACGGGGGGATTTCAGCATGAGCACATCCAGGAACATAATCCACGGAAGCGACTCGCCAGAGACCGCGGAGAAGGAGGTGAAGCGCTTCTTCAAGCCCGAAGAGCTCCACGAATACAAGTTCTCAAGCTCTGATTACGCGTACGCTCCTGACGAGCAGTGAATTGACGCTATTGATAATCTGTGATGCAATGATACTCCCGAAGGAACTGCTCGTGAAAGGGGATTTGGTAAGGGATTTCATAGGCGAAAGCCAGTTCCAGCCCGCAGGCGTGGACGTGACGCTCAAGGAGCTCTATTCTTTCAAGAACGCGGGGAAGATCGATTTCGACAACAAGGAGCGCAGGATAAGCGACGTTGAACCCGTTCAGTTCGTGAACGAGGAAATGAAGCTCGCGCAGGGCGCGTACAAGGTGATATTCAACGAGTACGTGCGCATCCCGCAGGACGCCGCGGCTTTCTGCTATCCGCGCTCCTCGCTGCTCCGCTCAGGCATTACATTAAGCTGCGCGGTCTGGGATCCTGGATACGAGGGGAGGAGCGAGGCGCTCCTGATAGTCTCGAACCCGCACGGAGCCATACTAAAGCGAAACGCTAAAATAGGGCAAATGGTGTTCATAAGGCTGCTCGAAAAGACGTCCTATTCGTACGCCGGAGTGTACAAGGGCGAGAACAAGTGAAGCAGGCAGGTGAAGGCATGGGGAAGGAATATCTAATAATCCTGGCGCTGGTTGCGGCGGCCATAGTGTTCTACGCGTCCTACGGCTACATCTTCCCGCCCCAGCAGAACATAAGCGTGATAAGCAACCTCTCTTTCATGGTTTCCCCTGGCTCCAGCCCGGTCCTCGGGGACGCGAACGCCCCGATTTACATCGTCGAGTTCACAGATTACCAGTGCCCGTACTGCAAGAGGCACGCGGTCCAGACGTTCCCGCTCATAGAATCCAACTACGTGGAATCCGGGAAAGTGAGGTATTATCTAAGGGATTACCTCCTCCATCCGAATTCCAAGGCCGCTGCCACGGCCGCGAGATGCGCCGGGGAGCAGGGCAAATACTGGGACATGCACAAGGTCCTTTTCGAAAGGCAGGAGGAATGGGCGTCGCTTTCCGGAGACATGGCTTCGGCAAAGTTCGGCTCCTATGCGAACGAACTAGGACTAAATGGAGCGGCGTTCATACAGTGCTACGCAAGCGGAAAATACGATTCCTCCATAGTGGTAGACCAGAACGACGCGCCCCTTTACGGGCTTTCAGGTACCCCATCATCCGTAATCGTGCTCCCCAAGACCGCGAACGAGACCTACCTCCTCGACGTGCTTTCCAGGCACGAGGATTACGCGTCCAGCGGCTATCTCTCGCTTTCCCGGGACCCTGAAGGGAACTACGTGTTCTTCGTGAAGGGCGCGTTCCCCTACGGAATATTCACCGAGGTTCTCGGGAGCTGATTGCACAACAAAAACAAAAGCAATATAAATGGGGCAATCCATAATAATAGTGGTCAAATAATTACAAATAAGGTTTTTGATGGGTGAACAAATGAACAACCAACAAATAGCCATATACGCATTGATCGCCCTGGTGGCGCTCGGCATAGGATACGGAGCATCCTCCATCTTTTTGCCCCAGCAGAACGGGAACGCCACGCTTCTCGAAAATTCCACGAATCTTTCTGTTGCCCAGCCGGACATGGCCCAGATAAACGCGCTCAAGGTTGCGCTCGAGGGCCTAATTCAGCTCCAGTCCGGAACTGCCACCACGCTCACATACGTCGGCATGGAGGACATGGGCAACTTCGTGAATGTCAATTTCAAGGACCAGAACGGCGCGGCGATGCCGCCCATATCGGTTTCCAGGGATTTTCAGTACCTCTACCAGGGCGCGACCAAGATAACTGATTTCGCGACCCAGGTGCAGCTCGCGCAGGAGGAGGAGCAGCAGGCTAGCCAGCCTGCCCAGGTTCCCAAATCAGACAAGCCGGTGCTCGAGGTTTTCGTTATGAGCTACTGCCCGTACGGCATACAGGCCGAGCAGGCGGTTATCCCGGTCCAGACTCTACTGAAAGGGAAAGTGGATTTCAAGATACGGTTCGTTGATTACGCGATGCACCCGAGCTCAGGGGAGGTGCAGGAGAACCTCAGGCAGTACTGCATGCAGAAGGAGCAGGAGGACGCATACTGGAAATACCTGAGCTGCTTCGTTTCGAGCAAGGACAGCGCGTCCTGCCTCGCTACTGCGGGAGTGGATAAGACCAAGCTCGATGTGTGCTACAACACCACCGACCAGCAGTACAACCTGACTAACATGCTCAACGACAAGAGCACCTGGCTGAGCGGCGCGTACCCGCCTTTCCCGCTCGAATCGAATCTGAACGACCAGTACGGGGTAGGAGGTTCGCCCACATTCGTGCTCAACGGGGTCCAGAGCCAGATTGGAAGGACGCCCGAGGGAGTAAAAGCCGCGGTTTGCGATGCTTTCAACACTCCTCCGGCGGAATGCAGCACCACGCTCAGCACCTCAGGAACGACTGCGAGCGGCTCGTGCGGCTGATTTTTCCTTTTTAACTTTTTCCTAATTTTCTTGTTTTCGTTCGCCTACTTCTCAATTTTAAATTTAATCATTGCAGAATTATTCTTGCAGAAAGCGGTTTGTTTGCCTGTTTCGGCGAATACCTACCAAATCGCTGATGTGATTAGATCCCTAAAAACAGCGTTCTTTTTGGGGGTGAATACCTCAGCCCCTTTTTCTTTCTAAGAAAAAGGGGATATGGTGCAGGGGTGGCGGTTTCAGATTTGTCGACATTTCGACAAATACCCGCCAAATCGCCAAAGGCGATTCAAGCCCCTGCGCTCACTGCGTTCGCGCAGGGGTGGCGGAGTGGTCAAACGTGCAGGGCTTAGGACCCTGTGCCTTAGCGGCTACGAAGGTTCGAACCCTTCCCCCTGCATTTCTACTCTGAGAAAAGAATACCCTACGCATTTTTTAATTTTCCCGTTATTCATGTGGTGATGGTGTTTGCATGAAACAACTGTTCTTAGTGCTCATCTTGGCGGCGTCCGCATCCGCATCCCCGGCTGGGATTCCGCCCAGCCTGTTTCCGTGCCTTGAGCAGTGCTGCGACAGCTACAGCGGCACGTTTGACTCGGCAACCGGCTACTGCGATACGGACTACGACACTTCGGTGTCCCCGGGATTTTCGAGCTGCCAGTACCAGTGCAACATTGGCAGCATGGGTTCCGGGGCAGGGAACACGCCCGGTTCAGGTTCGGCCGCAGGTTCCCAATACGACCCTGCTTCCATGTGCTGCGTTCCGGCATTCATCCTGCTCGCGGTCCTCGGGTTAGCGCTCAAAAACTGACAATCTATTCCCAAATCACTTTAACTAAAATTCCTTCGGTACCTCCAATATAATCTGTGTTTATATTTATTTGCACATAATATACTTATGGTGATAATATGACAACCATGACACTGGCGGTACCTGCCGAGCTGAAGCATAAGCTGGAGGAATTTCCAGAGATAAACTGGAGCGCAGTTGCAAGGCAGGCATTTATGCAGAAAATCAAGGACCTTGAATTCCTGAAGCAGTTCAAGGCGGAAAGCGAAATGAGCGAAAAGGAAGCGCTGGATTTGGGAAAGCGGCTTAGGAAGAACCTTGCAAAGAAATTCAGGGACGGATAGCATGGATATTGTAGTGGATGCCAACATCCTGTTTGCAGTGATGATAAAGAAAGGCATCACTGAAAGGATTTTGCTGTCCAATGACCTGCATCTCTACGCCCCTGAGTATATCTTTGTTGAGTTCAGGAAACACGAGAAGGATATTCTGGAAATTACGGGGAGAACTAGTGCGGATTTTCTGAAGCTCGTGGAGCTCTTGGAAAGAAGAATCGAGCTGGTTCCGGTTCTTGAGTTCAAGCATTATATGAAAGAAGCCGATTCTCTCCTTGAAGACAAAGACGATGCAGCATATCTGGCCGTCTGCCTTGCCAAAGCACTGCCGTTATGGTCGAACGACAACGGGTTCAGGAAGCAGAATCGGGTAAAAGTTTATACTACTCAGGAATTAATCGCGATTCTTAAGCTGGACTAGCATTTATTCCCCAATCACTTTAACCAGAACTCTTTTCTTTCTCTGCCCGTCGAATTCGCAATAGAAAATCTGCTCCCAGGGCCCCAAATCCAGCTTTCCATCTGTTATGGGCATAACCACCTGGTGGCCCATGAGCTGCCTCCATATGTGCGAAGCAGCATTGTCCTCGCCAACGTTATGCGCGTATTGCGCGTGGTACGGAACAAGGCGCTCCAGAGTGCGCTTGAAATCAGAAATCAATCCGCTCTCATCATCATTCACAATCACAGCTGCGGTGATGTGCATCGGATTCACGAGAACCAGCCCTTCTTTCACCTTGCTGGCTTCCACGATTTTCTCCACTTTTTCGGTTATGCGCACGAATTCTATCCTTTCTTTAGTATGGAATTCCAGATATTCGGTTTTTGCTCTCATGAATCCACCTGCGGAAGCCCTGGGATAAGACGAGATGAACCTATAATTATTTAAACCAAACAGAGGGATATGTAGTGGGTTTAATTCTGGGGGGATAAACTATGCCAGTGAAAGTAGTGGTTGTAGGTGCCGGACCGGGCGGCATGTTCGCCTCTTATCTCCTGTCCAAGCACGGCCTTGACGTTACGCTCGTGGAGATGGGCGAGGACGTC
>JBAZLI010000028.1 GCA_041650355.1 Candidatus Micrarchaeia archaeon
CTTTACAAGTACGACCCGCTCACGCTTTTCGGGAACAGGGAGCGCATAGAGGAGCGCGAGGCTTCGGAAGTCTGGGAAGGCGCCCCGAAGAGAGTAAAGGTGAGGAATCCCGCCTTCGACGCGACGGCGGCGCGGTACGTGAACGGGTACGTGACCGAGCTGGGAGTGGTGCCTCCGCAGGCCCTTTTCGGCATAGCGATGGCGAAGCTCGGGCTCAGGGTGGACGGGTGATACGCATGGCTGCCAAATCTGGAAATCCTGGAAACGGGAAAAAGAGGAACGGGAATGGAACGACCATGCACAAGCCCGGCGAGAAGGTGTATGTTGAAAGGGAAAGGAAGAAAGTGGATGTGTGGAGGCTGAAGCCGTACATCGTGCAGGCTAGGAAAATCAACATTTACACCGGAAAAAGGATCGTGGTGCTCAACAAGCGCGAGGCCCAGCAGAATGACATTTACGCCGGATACCGGGAAATCATCCAGTTCAAGGGAAAGGAGATGGCGGTTGTTGTTGACGTTTCAGGGGACGAAGTAGTGAAGCCCGGCGAGGTCGGGATATTCAGGGACGTGAGCGACGCGCTCGAAATCGGGGACGAGGATATAGTGGAAATCATACATCTCAACAGGCCGGCTTCGCTGGAGTACATAAAGAAGAAGCTGGATAAGAAGGAGCTCAGCGCTGCCGAAATAGAGACAATCATCCGCGAGCTGATGGACAACAAGTTGAGCGAAGCGGATCTGGCCGCTTGGGTCTCCGGGATGTACGTGAACGGGCTGAGCGACAGCGAGATTGTGGCGCTAACCATGAATATAGTCGCAAGCGGGGAGAAGCTGGAGCTGGGAAAGGACCTGGTGGCAGACAAGCATTGCATAGGCGGAGTCGCAGGGAATCGGACCACGATGATTGTAGTGCCCATAATTGCGGCGGCCGGAATTTACATACCGAAGACCTCGAGCAGGGCGATAACCAGCCCGGCCGGGACCGCGGACACGATGGAAGTGCTCGCGAAAGTGGATTTCAAAATTGATGAATTGAGGGATATAGTGCTCAAGGCCCACGGGGCCATAGTGTGGGGCGGCGGGCTGAACCTCGCGAGCGCAGACGACAAGCTGATAAAGATAAGGAATCCTCTCAGCCTGGACCCGAGAGGGGTTCTGCTTTCCTCCATACTGGCGAAGAAAAAGAGCGTGGGCGCGAGGAACGTTGTGATAGACATACCCATCGGGAGGGGCACCAAGGTGGGCTCGATGAACGAGGCCCAGGAGCTGGCGCAGGACTTCCTGAAGATAGGGCGGATGCTGGACATGAACGTGGAGGCGCTCATCACCGACGGGAGCGAGCCCATAGGGAACGGGATAGGGCCCGGGCTGGAGTGCTGCGACGTGCTCCAGGTGCTCGAAGGGACCGGGCCAGAGGACTTGAGGCACAAGAGCCTGATAATAGCCGGGAAGCTCATCGAGCTTTCGGGCAAGGTGGAGAAAGGGAAGGGTTACGAGGTCGCGGAGCACTTCGTGGACAGCGGGAAGGCGCTCGCGAAGATGAAGGAGATCATTGAACTGCAGGGCGGGGACCCGAAGGTGAAGAGTTCGGACATGCCGGTAGGGCAGTACGTTTACGGGGTGAAGGCCGAGCGCGGCGGCAAGATAAGCCATATAGACAACAAGTCCATATCCAAGATTGCGAGGATTGCAGGGGCTCCGGGGGACAAGGGAGCCGGGATCAGGCTGCATCACCTCAAAGGGGACAGGGTGGAGCCCGGGAACCCGCTGTTCACCATTTACGCTGAAAGCGAGGCCAAGCTGGATTATGCGGTAAAGGCGCTGGAGACGCTCGAGCCCGTGGAACTGCAGAGAATGCTGCTCGACACCGTGGTTGAGGGTGAATCCAGCTCGCGGCGCGATGAGGATAACGGATGTGTTCGCAAGGGAAGTGCTGGATTCCAGGGGAAACCCCACTGTGGAGGCCGAAGTGAAGACTCAGGGGGCGTTTGCAAGGGCGATAGCACCGAGCGGCGCGAGCACAGGGGTGCATGAGGCGCATGAGTTGCGCGACGGAGGGAAGCGCTTCCTGGGCAAGGGGGTGCTGAACGCGGTGCAGAACGTGAATGGGATAATTGCGCCTGAACTCATTGGCATGGAGGTTTCCGAGCAGCAGAAAATTGATAAGAAGATGATTGCGCTCGACGGGACCGGGAACAAGAGCAACCTGGGCGCGAACGCGATGGTTGCGGTTTCCATGGCCGCGATGAAGGCCGCGGCCTGCGAGAAAAAGAAGCAGGTGTACCAGCACCTCGGGGGGAATATTCTCCCGGTGCCCATGATGAACATCCTGAACGGGGGGAAGCATGCGGGGAACTCGCTCGCAATCCAGGAATTCATGATAATACCGAAATGGCCCAGGAGCTTCAGGAACGCGATGGAGATGGCTTCGGAAACGTACCACGTGCTCGGGAAGCGGCTTGAGAAGAAGTACGGGGCGGGCGCGAGGAACGTCGGGGACGAGGGAGGATTTGCGCCGAACCTGAAGGACTGCGCATGCGCGCTTGAAGAGATAATCTCCGCGGTCGAGGAAGCCGGGTACGGGAATGAAATTGGCATAGGGCTGGACGCGGCCGCGAGCTCTTTTTACGACGCGAAGAGCGGAAAATACTTCATAGACGGGAGGAGGCTGGATTCCGGCGCGCTCATGGACTATTACGCTGAAATAGTGCCGAAATACAGGATAATAAGCGTCGAGGACCCGTTCCACGAGGAGGATTTCGGCTCTTTCGCGGCTATGACTGCGAAGTTGGGCGCGAAAGTCCAGATAGTAGGGGACGATTTGCTGGTAACTAACCCGGAGAGGCTAGGGGTTGCGGTGAAGAGGAAAGCGGTGAACGCACTCCTGCTAAAACTGAACCAGATAGGCACCGTGAGCGAGAGCATGAAGGTCGCGGAGATGTGCAGGAAAAATAACATCAGGGTGGTGGTGAGCCACCGCTCCGGGGAAAGCGAGGACAGCTTCATAGCGGATTTCGCGGTCGGGATAGGGGCAGGGCAGATAAAGGCCGGGGCGCCCGCGAGAGGGGAACGGACCGCGAAGTACAACCAGCTTTTGAGAATAGAAGAGGACCGGCATGCGGTAATGGCGAGAGTGTTCTGATGTCCGCGCGCCTCTGGATGCTCAAGATACTTGACGGCCTGCTCACTCTGCTCGGAGAAATAGTGCTGTTTTTCGGCATGTACTCTTTCATTTCCGCGCGCGAGTTCGGCCTTGTGGGCTTCGGGCTGTTCCTGGTCCTGCTGGGCCAGCTTGCAGGAGTGAACGCGATAAGGTACGAGGACGGGAAAAAGCTGGTTTTGTTCTACGGGGAAATGCTGGAGAACATAGGGAGGCAGTTCGCGTACCCGCTCTTCATTTTCGTGATTTACCTGATGAGTAAGAGTCAGCTCCTTTTGGCGCTCGCGTTCACGTTCACGCTCGTGGCTTTGATCAAGTCGCTGGTTTCGGTTTACAAGGGGAAGATGATAGAGGGCTCTGGCATCATCACCTAGAGCTGTCGCCTATCAGCTTCTTCATCCTCGCGTCTATCTCCACCTCGCGGAATTTCGAGATTGAATAGAGCGTGTAAAATCCTATTGAAATGCCGACCCACATGAAGAACACTGTCATGAGACGACCGAGGGTGGTTTTAGGCACGACGTCCCCGTAGCCCACGGTGGTCATTGTGGCGCTCATGAAATAGAGCGAGGTGAGCCAGTCCCAGCCTTCCACGTAATGGTATGCGACGAAGCCCAGGGTCAGGAAAATAGTGGCGAGCGAAATCGCGAAATAGAGGCGTTTGCGGTTTTCGCGCGCGAAAAAGTCGGCGCGGTCCGGCGAAACGCCCTTTTTCTTCATTCTCTCTCGGGTAACGTTGAAAACGTTCATGGAGAAGAAATGCGAATAACATATATATTGCTTTCTGGAGAATTCAGCACATGCTTTTCTCCATGCTCGCCTCGGCTTTCGAAGAGGTGGAAAAAAGGAGCGGCAGGCTGGAGATGACGGACCTGCTGGCAAAAATGTACGGCGATGCAGAGCCCGAGGAAGCTAGGAAAATCACTTACCTAATCCAGGGAATCCTCGCGCCGCCGTACGAGGGAATAGATTTGGGGATGGGGGAAAGGTTCGCGGTGCAGGCCATTTCAAGCGCTACGGGCTATGCAGTAAAAAAAGTTGACGCTGATTACAGGAAGCTCGGGGATTTGGGGCTGGTTGCAGAGGCTCTGCTTTCAAAGAAAAAACAGCAGGCGCTTTCTGCCCGGGAGATGAGCGCTTCCTACGTTTACGACTCGATGCTCAGGATTTCCAAATCCGCTGGAGCCGGAAGCCAGGACATGAAGGTAAAGCTGCTCGCGGAAATGCTGAACAATTCAACCCCGCAGGAGGGCAAATTCATAGTGCGGTTCGTTACAGGGCAGCTGAGGCTTGGCGTCGGGGACGCAACCATATTGGATGCGCTTTCATTCACTGCGGCAGGGGACAAAAGCCTTCGCGAGGGATTGGAAAGGGCGTACAACCTTTGCTCTGACTTGGGGATGGTGGCAAGGAGCTTCCTCAATAATCCAGAAAGCATAGGGAAGTTCCGCATAGAGCCTTTCAAGCCGATACGGCCTGCGCTTGCCGAGCGTCTGGCGACCCCGGAGGACATATTCGCGAAATTGGGCGAATGCGCAATTGAGAACAAATTCGACGGATTCAGGATGCAGGTGCACAAGAGAGGAAAGAGCGTTGAGATATATTCGAGGAAGCTTGAAAAAATCACGTTCATGTATCCGGACGTCGTGGAGGCTGTGCGCGCGATAAAGGCAGGGGAAATTATATTTGAAGGCGAAGCGCTCGCGTTCAACGAAAAGAAGAACAGGTTCTACTCGTTCCAGGAAACGATGCATAGGAGGAGGAAGTATGGAATCGGGGAAAGCGCGAGGGAATACCCGCTTTACGTTTACGCGTTCGACATTTTGTATCTGGACGGGTATGATTATACGCAGAGGAGCTACTCCGAACGCAGGGAGGCATTGGAAAACATATTTCCGAGCGGACTGTTCAGGGTTTCGGAAAAGAGGATTGCGAAGAGCAGCGGGGATATAGAAGAGGCGTTTGCGCATTCGCTCGAGCAGGGGCTTGAAGGCATAATGGCTAAGGATTTGAACGCGCCATATGTTGCGGGAGCGAGGAAATTCGCGTGGATAAAGCTCAAGAAAAGCTATGGGAAATCGGTGGATACTGCGGATGTTGTCATAGTGGGCTATTATCTGGGGAGGGGGCAGAGGGCTGAATTCGAGTTCGGCGGACTGCTGGGAGCAGTGTACAACACCGAGAGCGGAAAGCTGGAAACGATTGCGAAGATAGGCTCGGGCTACAGCGAGGGGGAGATGCGCAGTCTGGAGGAAATGCTCTCGGAAATAAAAACCCCTGAGCCGCCCGTTGATTTGGATTGGAAAATAAAGCCGGATTTCTGGGTGAAGCCCAAGTACGTGGTGGAGGTTGCGTTCGATGATATAACGCTGAGCCCCACGCACACCTGCGGAATGAGGAGGGACAAGGGGTACGCGCTCAGGTTTCCGCGCATGATGAGGATGAGGGCTGACAAGGACGCGAAGGAAGGCACTACCACGCAGGAAGTGATAGAGATGTACCAGGTAATGAAGGGGAAAAAATAATTCCGCGTTTTTTCAGACGAGCTTGAGCCCGCGTATTCCGTCGAAGCTGGCGCGGTCTTTTGTGAAAAGCAAGACGTTGTTGGCGATGCACATGGCTGCGTTGAGCGTGCTCTTGGTGCTGCGCGTGTTGCCGTGGCGCAAATCCTCCTTTATTATGCGGGCCGCGGCCTCCGAAGCACTCGTATCCAAATCCATAACTGAAACGTAATTGAGGAATTCTGAAACCACGTCCTGCTTTTCCACCGCGCACCGCAGCTCGAAAAGAGTGAGCGAGGTTATGCACATGTCCTCGGTTGAGTACATCTTTATCTTCTGCTTCGTGTTCTCGTCCCCTGTGAGAAAGTCGAAAACCACGTCGGATGAAAGACAAATCTTGGTTCCAGCCATGTGAATCTACCTGGTGCGCCCGGGCATCTAGAATCCCCTCCGCATCCTGTCCAGCAGCCTGCGATCCACATCTTCCCTGCTTACTGAACCTGAGAGCACGAACATGTTCGTGTTTTTTCTGCGCTCCTGGTTCTCGACGCTGAGGAGGTATTCTATCGCCTCTGAAAAGCTCATCTGCTTGTCCCTTTTCACTCTGAAAAGCCCTGCATAAACGTCGTCGCGTATAGTGATTACTTTTACCATGTTAAAACCTCATGGGTTGCGGTTTTTCTTTGGGGTGAAACCCTCAGACCTTTCTTTTTCCCAAAAAGAAAGGGATATGGGGCATAAACGTCGTCGCGGATGGTGATTACTTTTACCATATCATCTCCTACTTAGTCGCAGTATCTGGTGTTTATGGAGCCGGGTCGCTCCGATTAAAGACATTTAGTAAATACATTTAAAAGTTTAATCTATGAGAACAGGGATAGAGTTGTAGATGATTGAACAAATTATGAAATGTTATCCGACGTAAAAATCAAGTTATTTAAATGAAACTCAAGACTAACGACACAGGCGAACCAGGTGATTGAGAATGGATGACTTAATAAGATCTGTGACAGGGGAAAGCAGCGCGAGCGCAAGCTCGAATACGGATGCGGACAGCTCGGACCAGATTAAAATAGTGACGGTCGGAGTGGGCGGCGGTGGAAACAACACCATAAACAGGCTCATAAAGAGCGGCGTGAAAGGCACTGAGCTTGTGGCAATAAACACGGACAAACAGCACCTTAACGTTATGCACGAAAGGGCGAAGAAAGTGCTCATCGGAAAGAGCATAACCAAGGGATTGGGCGCTGGCGGCTACCCTGAGATAGCTGCAAAAGCGGCTGAGATAGACAGGGCGGTCATAGAGAAGGAAATAGACGGGGCGCACCTCGTATTCGTTTGCGCGGGCATGGGCGGCGGAACCGGCGGCGGAGCGACCCCGATTGTGGCGCAGATTGCGAAGGAGCAGGGCGCGATAGTTGTTGCGATGGTCACTTATCCGTTCGCTCTCGAAAGGGCGAGGAAGAAGAGGGCTGATGAATGCATTGCAGCGCTCAAGAAATACTGCGACTCGGTAATCATACTGGACAACAACAGGCTCGTGCAATTGGTCCCGAATCTCCCGATGCAGGAAGCGTTCGCGGTTGCGGACGAGATTCTCTCGAGGGCGATAAGCGGGCTTGTATGGACCATTACCCAGCCGTCGCTGATTAACATAGACTTCGCGGACGTGAGGGCTATCATGCAGGGCGGAGGAGTCGGGTTCATCGCGGTCGGCGAAGGAAAAGGAACCGACAAGGTGCGCGCGGCTGCCGAAAGCGTGGTCAAGAACAGGCTGCTTGACGTGGAATTCGAGGGTGCGAAAGGCGCGCTCATCCACATATCAGGCGGAAGCGACCTTACGCTCGGAGACGCGATAAAGGCCGGCGAAATAATCACCGAGAGGATGGACGCGGAAGCGAACGTGAAGTGGGGCGCGAGGATACTGCCCAACTATGAGGGCAAGCTCGAAATCGTTGCCATTGTCACGGGCGTGAAAGGCGCTTCCATCGGCGGCTCGTCTTACCAGAGCGAAGATGAAATGAGCGCGAGCCACCTTTATGCGGGAGACCTTGAGGTCCTCGCATAATTTTTTATTTTTCTTTTTAATTTTCTCTTTCTTATTTTTCTACGCTCCTATTCTATTTCTGATTTCGAGTGACGAGTTTGTTATGTAACTATAGTTACATAGCCACTGGAAAGCACCCCATCATTTTCTTTTTAAAGCGCAGCAATGCCCCATTCTAGCAGGTGACCAACATGGAAATGAATACGCAAACAGTAAGGAAGCTGGTGTCCCTGGGATACATGGCAAAGGAGAATGAATTGGACATGGACGACGTGCTGGAGATGGTGGAGAAAGGCTTCATCGCAATCCAGCCGCAGAGGCAGATGGTGCTGGCCTGATTCGAAACATCAGATTGGAAAAACGAATCAGACAACAATAAATCAGATGTTTTTCATTTCCTTGAGCATTTTCTCGAATTCCTTCATGCCAGCGGGACTATGGAGCCCGACATTATCTCGAGCTTCACCAAACCCCCTCCTTCGGAAGCCGAGTTTATCGTGTCCTCGAAATCCTTCTTCTCCTCCGCATTTTCGAACAGGAGAATCACGAGGCCTTTCTGCATCGCTTTGAGCGCGAGCGCGAGCTTCTCCTCCCGCGCCTCCACAGAATCCATCAGGTAAACGAAAACGTCCTGACCTATGACCTTGAGGTACATGTCGCACTGCACCTTGTCATCGGACTTGCTGAATGGGATTGCCTCGTTTATGCATATGTCCCTTATCTTCCTCTGCATCGCGAGGTGCTTTATGGTGCGCCCGGTCTCCTCCTCCCAGGAAGACAGGCCGTAGTAATTTAGCGCGGACTTCACGCTCCCCTTAGATATGAGAGTCTCGAGTATGTACTCCAGGTTGTAATCGCTTATGAATATGGGCTTGTCCTGGTAGATTATCCTCTTGAACCCCTTCTTTATCTCCTCGAGCGTGAGCGGCGTGTTCTTCCACCTGTAATCCTCGTTGACCCTGGCCATGATGCCGAATATCGTGTCCTTCTTCACAGGTATTTTCATGCTCGAGAGCGGCGGGAAATCCGGTATGTCCAGCGCGAACTCCTCTTTCTGGAGCAGGCGCGCGATGTATGGCGATCCTCCCACCAGCAGCAGGGCCAGTGCGCCCATGAACCAATATATAGGATTTTCCCAGAACTGGGTGCTCACGTAGCGCTCCACCTGGACTTCTTTCATGTATTCGCCGAATTCGAAAACGAACTTGTGCTTGCCCGGAGCGAGCTGCTCGTCCCTGAGGTCGGGCTTCATGTTTATGCCGAAACTGCCGGTGTCCCTGAAGTAGTACGTGAACCTGTCATCCACGGTGACTTTTGTCCTTTTCACGACTATCGACTGCCCCTGGGTCGAGAGCGCGGAAAAATTGAATATGGATTTTCCGAAATCGGACTGCGTGCTGACCAGGTTAATCCCTATGACCTCAAGCGCCATTCTCGCGTACGGGGTTCCTGATTCGTCCACTATGGAAGCGAGGTATATCCCCTCGTCGAGCCTGAGTTTGGCCGGGAACTGCCTGGGCGGGCCTGAAAGCGGAATCTTCTGCGAACCTTCTGCAAGCGGGTCCAGTTCAACTTGGGTGCCGTTGACGTCAGTTACGGACATGAAAAGCCTTTTTTCCTGCTGGCTGGTCTCGTTCAGGGTTCCAACCATCATAGTGTCTGATTCAGTAACTTTTCCTGATACCGCGGCGGTGTAGTCTTCGCGGTAATAGAGGCTTCCCTTGACTTCGGATGCAAGATAGAGCATCATGAGCCGTTCCGAAACCCCGCCTTCCTTGTTCGATGCAATCACGCGTGAAACCACGGTTTTCTCCTGGCCTTCGAAAGGCGTGCTCAGGAAGAACGAACGCGCGGTGCCGTTGGAAATAGGGGGCGCGGCCTCGACGGATGCTTGCGGGGATGTCCACAGCATCTCAGCAATTATCTTTTCCACGTCCTGGGCCGCCAGGTCGGGCTTGCTCTCCCACCCCGGGTCGAGCATCTGGGGCACGAATATGACGGCTCCGGTGCCGCTCTGCGCCCCTATCTTGCTGACCGCGCCGTAGAGGAGCGCCTCGTTGCTCGATGCACGCACCTTGTACATGCCGGACTTGAGGTTGAGCTGGGTTCCTGGATTCAGGTTGGCTGATTCGAAAATGAATGGGAGCTTGGATGCGAAGTCCGGCCTCACGCCCCTGTTGGGGCCTGACTCAGGAATGGAAAACCCGTTCTGGTCGAACTGCTGGCCTATGTAGAGCACCACTACGCCCCGCTGGACGAGCGAGAGCAGGTTGGCGCCCCCGGGCGCGGTCATCTTCTCAGGTATGAGGCCGCTGGGGACTATCAGCAGGGAGCCTGAAGGAAGCGTGTCAAGCTGGGCCAGGTTTATCTCGTTGAGCGGCAGGCCCTTTTCCGCCAGCCGTTTCTTTAGGAGGAACTTGAACTGCTGGTACGTGGTCGCCTGCTCCATCCTGCTGTTGAGGATGAAGACCTGGTTCGGGACCCGGCCGCTGTAAGTAGAGGTGCGCACTTTCAGCGCGTCCGCGCCGGATGAGGATATCGCGAGCTCGTAGTACGCGGAATTCATGCGCTTCACCAGGCCTCCGCTGCTCGCAATGCCGCTGCCCAGCAGGGTTGTGTTAAGCGCGGGCGAAACATAAGTGACGTTCCCGCCGGCCGCGGGCGGGGCCTGGAAAGACGCGGAGAGGATGAAGTTCACCGCGAGGAACGCAATCACCAGGAGGATTACCGCGACGAGGGCCTTTACTGGCGTTATCCCTGCGGATTTCGGAAAAGAATCCTTGATTGCCTCTGAAATCAGGTCTATCGGCCGCTTCTCCCTTATCCTGAATTTCCTTTTGTACGAGTATTTCTTGCGCAACTCGCACTTGTAGGTCTGCTTCCGGTTTTT
>JBAZLI010000029.1 GCA_041650355.1 Candidatus Micrarchaeia archaeon
AGTCAGCAGGGGACGCCATATTTGTCCTCGGGCAGACGGAGGACGAGCTTGGCGGCTCGGAGTACCATTCAGCCATCGGGAAAGCAGGCGGGCAGGTGCCGCGCGTGGCTTTCAGGCGGAATTTCCTGCTCTACAAAAAATTGCAGTCTGCAATCGGGAAAAGGCTTGTCGCATCCTGCCACGACTGCTCCGAAGGCGGGCTTGCGGTCGCGCTTTCCGAGTGCTGCATGGCAGGGAGGCTTGGCGCCGAGGTTTCGCTTGATACGGTTGCAGGCAAGAAGCTCTCGGCCGAAGCCGCGCTCTTTTCAGAGAGTGCCGGCAGGTTCGTGGTGAGCGTGAAGAGGAAAAACGAAAAGGCGTTTGCGAAGGCGATGCGCGGGGTGCCGCTTGCAAGGATTGGCGAGGCAAAGGCGGCAGGCAGCCTGGTGGCGGCCCTGAGGGGCGCAAAGGTTCTCGACGTGCCGCTTACTTCGCTTCTCGCCTCATTCAAAGGCGCAATGGACTGGTAGGTAATCTTCATGAAATCAAAAACCATTCTGAAAGCAGTGGAGGTTGAAGGGAGAAAGCCAAAATGCCTGGTTCTCTCTGGCTTTGGCCTTAATGCCGAAGCCGAGCTTGCGTACGCGTTCTCGCTTGCAGGCGCGGACGCGAAAATAGTGCATTTTTCAGACATCGCGTCAGGCGCGTCGAAGCTTGAGGATTACCAGATGTTCGCAATCCCGGGCGGCTGGTCGTTTGCGGATGAAATATCGTCGGGCAGGATTCTTGCGAACAAGCTGGGGAGCGCTTTCCGCGGGCAGTTTCTGTCGTTTGCAAAGAGCGGGAAGCCAATGCTTGGCATATGCAACGGTTTTCAGACGCTGGTGAAGCTGGGCGCGCTTCCGAACATCGGGCTTTCGTTTTCGCAGGAAGTGACCCTCCTGAGAAATGCGCGCGGAAGGTTCGAGAACCGCTGGGTCTACCTGAAGCCACAAAAGTCCGCCTGCAGGTATTTTGACGGGGTCGAATTCATCCACTGCCCGGTGAGGCACGGCGAGGGGCAGTTCATCCCAAAGGACAACGGAACGCTTACGCAGCTTGACAAAAAGGGGCTCATCGCATTGAGGTATGTCGGCAAGGATATGAAAGAGGGGGAGTATCCGGTGAACCCGAACGGCTCGGTGCAGTCGATTGCCGCAATCTGCGACACCACGGGCAGGATTCTTGCGATGATGCCGCACCCTGAGTGCTCGGTCCTGCGCACACATTTCCCGAATTTCCTCTCAGGGGTTTCATATGAGAAGAACAGCATCCGGCTGTTCTCAAACATGGTTTCGGCTGCGAAGGAATATGTCTAGTTTTCCATTTGTGCATCTAGCTAATTTTTTAAAAAATTACGCTCCCATCGGGACAGAGATATTAACTTAATGTTCTGTATTCTCCGACGTATTACGCTCTTATTTTAAAGGCTTCATTCCAGAAAAGGCGCATGGTCTCAGGTCTTGGCTATTCCAACTGGCGCAAAAGCATCACGCGCTCGAAGTGGATGACCGAGGAAGACAAGGCACTCTTTCAGAAGTTCGCCGAGGATGCAGTAGCCCATCAGATAGGGGACAGGCGCATCGAGAAATACAGGTCAGACCTCTCCATCTGCAACACGATCACGGGAAAGACGATTGCGCAGATGCTCGACGATCCGAGCGGCTCCGTCAGCATGATCAACGCCAGCAAGCAATACAAGCCCGCCACGAAGAAGGACGCGAAGAGGACTCTGGGCAGCCTTTACATCTTCAGGAAGACGGGACGGAGATCCCTGAAGAGGTTGTCCCTGGACGAGGCAGAGCTGTTCAAGCACGAGATAAAGGCGGGGGACAAGCAGCTCGGAAAGCCCATCATCACGAGGGAAGAAGTGCGGGAGCTGGCTAAATATGGCGACGTGTTTGACAAGGCGCTGATCTACCTTCTTTTCGAGAGCGGCACGAGGATCGGCGAACTGCTCCCTCTGAGAAAGTCAGACCTGTTCTTCACGAATGAAGGTCTTGACGTCAATGTTCCGCAGGGAAAGACTGGCGCGCGAAGGATAACAGTCGTCGAAGCCGCATCGTATGTCAGCGCGTGGCTGGAGAATCATCCGATAAAGAAGGGGGATGCCCCGCTCTGGATTACTCCGTCGAAAAAGCGCCCTCTGAGCTATCCCATCTCAGTAATGAGGCTCAGGGAGTGCGCTGAGAGGATGAACGCAGCAAGGAAGAAGGAAGGTCTGCCCAAAATGCTCAAGCCTGTCAATCCCCACAACTTCAGGCATTCACGCGCCACAGAACTCGGGGCGGAAGCAGGCATGACCGAGCAGATCATGGACAAATATTTCGGCTGGGAGATCGGCTCGAACATGGCGAGGACATACCTGCACCTCACAGACGAGCAGGTCAAGAAAGCCGTTCTGAGGACGTATGGCAAGGTCAAGCCCGAGGAAGAGAAGAAAGTCATCACCGAGAAGCTCTGCCAGCGCTGCAAGCTGAAGAATCCGATCGCGAACACCTACTGCTCGGCGTGCGGCTCTGACTTGAACAGCGGGAAGGTCGTCAGCACGATCTCAATCCTCGAAAACAAGGTCGAGGAGATGATAAAGAGAATCGAGAAGCTTGAGGGAACAAGAGCGAAAAACACTGTTAAGAGAGCCAACCGAGCTAGCGATTGAGTTCTTTTCTTATTCCTTCAGCAACTTGCGCGCCATATTGCTCATACGTTCTAAACCTTTCCAAGCTATTTACAAATAAAGGTTCGAGGCTCTGCATTTTTTCGTCCATGCTCTTAGGTTCATCTTCTCCAAGAGACAAAAGCAAGTGTGGGCATACATAATCATCAAAGAACCAGCCAAAGATGTCTTTAAAACTGAGAAGGATAAGTGGGCTCCTGTCCGTCATCAGTTGTGGATTTGTCAGACCAGCAATTTGTTCAAGATAGGCTTTAGTGAATGTAGAAAATCGAGGATCTTTCTTCAGACTCATGAGTGGGGCGATTTTATTCTTCATCATTCCCTTGACCTTCTTCTTTTCACCAGAACCCAACGCCATTCTATAATCGATGCCTCTAAATACGGCATCGTCTGTCCTTTCTGTTTCAGCGAGCCTAAAATCGATCCACTCAGAAGCAATCACGCCCCAATTTGGTCGATATTTTGTTGCAGAACCTGCGGCATAACTCTCCAGCATTCCTCTTTTTTGAAGCTTCTGGAGATTCTGAACCGCTGCACTGTGTGTATAGCGTAGGATATGCGCGATGGAGATGGAGTAGTCCTGCCCCCTCAACACGCAGAGGAGAACTGGAACTAGGCTATTCGAAAAATAAAAGCTATCCTCGTTTTTTCGTCGCATAGCGAACACTATGTAAGGTATGCTAACATAAGCTTATAAACTTTGCCTGATTTTATGTAAGTGGTGCTTACAATGGCACGTAAAATATCGACTGATGCGGCTGGCAAACCATATGCAAACATTCTGCTCCAAGGCGAAATTGTGGAGCGCTGCATCGCTGCCAGAGAAAAAATCGGAATCCCAATCACATCGATTGTTCGAATGGCAGTTCTTGACTGGCTTGCCCGCCACGACGGCGAAACGGGCATTCGGAAGGCGCGTATTCATGGCTGACACCGATCTTCGAATTCGAAAACTCTGTGATGCGATTACAGAGGAATACAAGGGCGAGCTTGCCGCTCTGATCGATGCAGACGGTCGGCTCGTCGTTCAAGTTCAGGGTGAGAAACATGTCGGATAAGCGATCGAAGAAGAAAAATCGCGACCGCCTCGTCTCTGAGGATGAATTCAGAAAGCGCGAGGAGGACGGAGATGTGTTTTCAGATGATTGATTTGTAAATTGGCACCAGCCGCTCCTGAACTTTCGACGGCTCTGGAAGCGGCTGGCGACCTCCGAAGAGGTGTATGTGGATGTGCAACGAAATTGAAAAGCATTTGGGAGAGTTGGCTTCTGTTGGGCATAAGCGCCCTAACGGAATCTTCTTTATCGACGGAGTTTTGAAGGCAGTCAGCCCAACTCATCTTTTCCTCAGCACGTCAAGAGGAGACGTGGCTCTCCTTCTTTCAGAAGTCAGCAAAATCGAGTTCAAATCTCAGCCGAAGCAGCTCGGAGGTGTTGGAGATGGCTAAAAAGAAACTCACCTCTGAACAGCTCGCAGTCCTCTATCTCCAGGAAAAAGCGAGCAATTCTTCCCTCGACATTGACGAGTTCTGCAAAAAACACGACATCAAGGCACATGGGCAGATCGAAGCGATCGACAAAATCGTCTGCGAGAAGGTGGAGGAAAAATCCACTCTTGACTTGGAAATCTTCGACCGTCCAATCCTCAATCCTAAGCGCTTTGGATTTGACTTCGATGGGGAATGCGCATTTCATGGGACTTATATTGGGGACAACGATTACAACCCAGAGCCGATTCTTATCAAAAGCGACAGGCGATACACCCGTCAGGCATTCTTCCCAGAGAAGAATCTCAAGTTCTCCGATTTCCCTCCCGCATCAGCGCATTTCCACCTTTATGGTTGGCAGCGCGAAGCAATCAAACAATGGGTTAGGACAGGGAAAATAGAGGACATAAGGAGGCTCTACTCGAAGGTCAAGAACTATCTCAAAAAATACGTCTATCATCCAGAGCCAATATTCCACGACGTAGTAGCTTGCTACATACTGGCGACTCACATCTGGATATGTTTCGACGCCTTTCCGCGCCTGATCATCACAGCAAAACCAGATAGCGGAAAGAGCCAGCTTGTCCGAGCAATCAGGAATCTCTGCTTCAAGCCAACAACAACTGGGGACGCGACAAAAGCGGCGCTCTTTCGTCTGGCAAACGCGACAGCAGGCGTTTTTGTCTTCGACAACTTCGACAATCTGCCAGACGAGCAGAAAAAGGACGTCATGCATTTCATCGAGATCAGCTACCAGAGCGATCTCCCAGTCTTTCGTGTGGAAGACAACTCGAAAAAAGGAGGCAAAGTCCCGACTGGGTTCAATGTTGGCGTGCCGCTTGTGGCGGCAACGATCGACCTTTCCGCCTTTTCACATGCTGCTCTCACGCGCTCGATCACCTTGGTCATGGAGCGCTGTGAGGTTAAAATCGACGAGCTTCCAGATGCAAAGCCGAGCGAAGACAGCAACTCGCTTAGGCAGGAGCTTTATGCATGGGGGCTTTCCCAGGCTCCTAGACTCCGCGCGGCTGCGAAGGACTATTGCTGTGATTTCACCGCTAGGCAAGCCCAAATAGCGAGACCTCTCCTTTTCATCGCCTCCCTTCTGGAGCAGTCTCTCCATGAAAAAATGAAAGTCTGGCTCTTCACCAATTTCGAGAGCTACCACTCAGAGGATGAGTTCTCTGAGAGAGTCCAGGTGGTGAGGGCGCTCTATGAGTGCGTAAAGGGAAGACAAGAGATGGAGGTTAAGGTGGCAGTCAAGGCGGTCTCCGAGATTCTTCTCTCGATTCAGGGAGTCGAAAAATATGACTCTCAGGGACGAGCCAACCCCCGTTATGCAGGCATTCTTAACGGAAAGGGACAGGCGGTGAGCGACTGTCTCGCAAGCATTCCGCTTTCCAGGAAAAAGATGATGAGGGGCATCACACACTACATCTTTCAGCGGGATGCCCTTCTCCGTCATTTCGCAAGATATGGGCTTCTCAGCCCCGAAGAAGCTCAAACCACCCTACCCTCTACACCATCTACACCATCGACACCCTCTACTCCCTCTACACCTTCTACACATACAACTCTCTACACTACCTCCGACGTAGAAGTAGAAGGAGTAGATGGTGTAGAAGCTAAAGAGGGCACGTCTGGATGTTCCAAAGTCCTCATTTTGAAGCCAACCCCTACCTGGAAAGGGGCGGACGGGCAGACCTACGGCTCCTTCGCGCCTGGAGATCAGCCCAAGCTTCCCGTTTCAGAAGCTGAATGGCTCGTAAAAACTCATTTTGCGGAGCATCTCGCTCCTGCCTTGCCTGCAAAGGCAGGGGATCACCCACCCATCACGCGCGGCTTGAAACAAGGTAGCGAACGCCGCGCTGATGCTCCTTGCCAGAACGAAGAGGGGGATGGGGCGCTTCCTCCCGCCCCGCCCCCCTCAAAGGAGGCGGAAAAATGAACATCTCAAAGAGCGACGAGCTTGGAATGACCAAGTCCTATCAGTTCCTCGTCCTCTCCACATTCGAGAAGCTCGGGGAGGCACATGCGTCCCAGGACAAGTGGAAATACTTCAGCTACTTCAGGACAGACCTGGAGATGCTCAAGTCCCGCCTTGATCCAGAAGACCAGCAAACCCTCAACGAGGATTTTCAGACTCTCAAGCGCATGCTGCGCGACATAGCCCAGGATCCAAGCCTTAATCCAGATCTCAAGAAGAAGATGACGCTCGAACTCCAGGAGAACTTCGCGGACGAGCATCGTTTCTACATCCAGAAAGCATTTCCCAAGGTTGGCATCCAGAAGCCAGAGCAGGAAGGCACGATGGACTACTCAAAGCATGACATCGACCAGCTTGCGCAGATCATCCGCGCTGGCAGCGCCAGCAAGTCAGTTCTGGAGCGCGTCATGTCGCGGTCGGACGGAGGGCGAGGCTGATGCAGACCTGCCACTGGTGCGGAGACGCAATTTCGGGAAAACCTCTCTGGCGCACGAATCCTTGGGATGATGACGTGCGCTGGTTTGCCTTCTGTTCGGAAGATTGCTATTCCTCTTGGAAAGAGGATTGGCGCGCAGTCATCAGACACGCGAGACACGAACGCTTGGGGGCGATATGATGGTGAAAACAAACGCACGCAAGAGGGGCAGGAAGAAGCCCAAGATCATGGAGGAGATTCTGATACCTCCTCCGCATGATCTCCAGCCACAGCCCGAATCTGACCACCAGGGCGCAGGATTCGAGCTGCGTGTCAATCTGACAACTGGTGAGGTTGGCTGCGCTGGTCGGGATGGGAAGCTCGTTCGGAAGACTACGCTGGCTCTCGTTCGGAAAATTCAGGAACATCGGTTCTACGATTTTCGGATGTATCGGTAGGTGTTCGCATGAAAACCTCCTGCATGATTGAAGGATGCACGCGCAAGGCAGTCCATAAGCTACTGGTTGAGGGAGAAGTGATAGGGTATTACTGCCAGCACCACGCAGAAGACTTCTCCAGATTCCTTCAAATGGAGTCCAGCCCATCATACGGAAGTTTTCATTATACACGGCATGGCACCAAAATGTCTTCTCGTGCTATTATATATGGTTAGATGTTTTGCGGATTGGAAAAGTTCCGAACACTTTGTTTTGATGGCTCAATCGAGCCGAACGTGCGGGCGCGCGCCCGCGCGCGCTCGAACCGAGCCAGGGTGTCTCTTTTCCAGCTTGACAAAATAGATAAATGATAAAGTAGGGGGTTGGTTTTCATGGAAGAAGAAAAGGAAAAGGGAGCCGAGGCGTCCCTCAAACTTGTCAATACACCAAGCGAATCGTCAAGCATCCAGCTCCCCCAGTTTGAGGCACGGGAGGAGGCTGGGCAGCTCCAGGTCAAGCGCAAGAAGCCCGACCAGGTCAATCAGTCCAGCGACTTCTGGCTCAAGCAGGAGGATGTCCTCAAGCTCATCGGCTCCGCGCGGAGCCTGCGCGACCGCTGCATCCTCAAGCTCCTCTACTTTGGCATGCTGCGCAGGAACGAAGCCCGCAGCCTGCGGATTGAGGACATCGACTTTCCCAGGCACAGGCTCAACCTCCACATCACGAAGCGCAGCAAGCCGCGCAGCGTCCCAATAACCGAGCCTGGAGTCTTTGACGATCTGCGCCTCTACCTGGAGAAGCGGGCGACTGGCTGGGTGTTCGTCTCCAAGTCCAAGGATGGCAGGCTCTCCAACACCGCGATAAACGACATCGTGGGGCTGACCGCGCAGCTCGCGGGCATAGCGAATCCGAACCCGAGGCTGCGCAAGCTCAACCCCCACATCCTGCGCCACTCCTTCGCGCGCCACCTGCGCAGGCAGAGTCCGCCCATTGCAATCGAGGTCTTGCAGAAGCTCCTCGGGCATAAGAGCGTCAGCACGACCATGAACATCTACGCAAGCGCCGACCTGGACTTCATGGAGGAGGAGCTGAAGAGGTGTTCATCGAGATGAAGCCGCACCACGTCAGGAAGGAGATCGAGAGCTACCAGCGCTTCAGCCGCAAGCTCGTCCTCACCAACATCTTCAGCATCGTCCTCTCTGGCGCTCTGACTGCCCTGGTGAAGGAGCTGGTCGGCGGGGCTGCTCCTATCTTCCCCACCTGGATGTTCGCATGCCTTGAGATCACCCTTGCTTCGCTCGGGCTCTTCTGGCTCACGAAGAACGTGAAGTGATCAGTCCTTCTTTCTTGAGAAGAATATCCAGGCGACGATGAGTATGGGGAGGAAAAGGATCTTGCCCGCATTCTCTGGAGACATCCCGAGCAGGAAACTCAGGGCAATCGAGCCGAAGAACGCCGTCAGCCCAGACTGGAGCAGGACGTCGGTCGTTTTCTTTTCCACATTACCACCTCAGTCTTCCAGGGAGATGAGATACTCCACTGCCTTGTAGAGCGGAGGGAGAGCTGCGAGCAGGGTGATGAACGAGACATACGCCTTGCAGCCCAAGAAATTCCCCAACAGCATCAGCACCGTGTAGGGGATAAAAGTCCCGACCATGACGAGCGCGCCCTTTTCCAGGTATTCCTTCTTCTTTTTCTTGCTCCTCGATTTTTTCACATAGTCATAGACGGTCATGCCCACCAGGAAGATGAACGCGAGGTAAATGAAAGCTGCGTCGATGGCGTCAGAGGAGCCCGTCAGGTAGGCGCTGATGATCCCATACATAAGGGATAGGATGATGACGGCGAACATCCCCTTTAGCAGAAGCTCTTTCGAACACATGCACCTCACCGCGCATTATTCTCAGAGCCGTTTTATTATGCTTCGCATGAAGCTAATGCACATCATTAATCCCATAATCAAAGTTCCCTTTTTTCACGTCGTAAAACTGCATTTTCCAGAACCTTCTCACGTCGTAGAAAGACAGGATTAGGATTTAAATAACCTGATTCAAATTCTTATGCCAGCGGCACACGATCGGGTGTGTTTGCTGGAGTCGATGAGAATGAAGAACCTTCTTGAGAAAGACGTGCGCTGCGAAGGCGCAAGCCTCGGTAGGGGCATGAGCATCACGGAGTTCGTGATCTCCCTCATTGTGGTCGCCTTCGTGATCTACCTGGTCGGCATACCAGTGATCAAGACTGCGATCTCCAATGCCGCACTGACTGGGACAGACAAGACCATCGCTGACGTCGTTCCGACGCTGCTCGGTCTGATGATGTTCCTGCTCTGCGCGAGGGGGCTCAGCGGACAGGTCGGAGGCTAAGCGCCATTCGCTTCTTGCCATGTTTGCTCTTGGTCGGAGGATTCGCGGACTCCGATGACGTCCAAGAGCAGACCGTTTTTTCAGAACCTCTATAAAGCAAGCCGCCCATATACTCTTGTGGGTGGTGTGGTGAAAGACTTTTTCTCAAAGAACAAGCTCACGATAGTCTCCGCGATCCTTGTGCCTGCGGTCGTGGCAGCTCTGTTTGGCGCGCTTGCTGGCATCGAGATAACCGCTGGCGGTGCTTCAGTGAGCTTCAATGCCCCGCGCGCAATTGGTGGCGTCCTATCTATGGAGGTGCTGTTGCTTGCGTTCTGGCTGGCGAAGAAGCTGCATGCTGGGGCGCTCTCTGCACTTGGCAAGGGCAACAAGATAATGGACGAGAAATTTGGAAAGAAGAAGCCTTGAGCCCCTCATTCTCGAAGCAGTTTTGCCTCGGAAGGCAGCCTCCCAACATGATAAACAGTAAAAAGATAATCAATTTCTACGGCGTTAAAATTAGGGATTTTAAAAAAAAGAATAGCGCTCCCATCGGGATTTTCATCCACCAAAAGCCTTTCTTTTGGGGGTTGAAAGACCTTTTCTGGTTAGAAAAGGGATTTCATTTGAACCCGAGTTAGAGCCTTTCTTCAAGCCTCCTTCAAATCGAAAAAGGGTTGTGAGAGGGCTCCGTCCTTGACCGGGATGTCCGGCTCGCGCCGACGCACAATCGCGTCGAAGTCAGCCACTAGACTATGGGAGCGCGAATGGGATTAGCATCGAAACGTATAAAAAAGAGGGGGGGTGGGCCCGCCCGGGATGTCGTCGCCCGCTTCGCGAGCTGAAGATCGAACCGGAAGTCTTAATGGGCCCGCCCGGGATCCGCTGGAGCTGCGGCTCCACCGTCCCGCCAACTTCTGCGAAGTTGACGGTCAAACCGTGAGTTTTGTGCTGCAAGACGGGGTTGAACCCTCAAGGGGATAGACGAGAAACAGGCTGCCCCTTAGGGAGTGGGCCCGCCCGGGATCGAACCG
>JBAZLI010000030.1 GCA_041650355.1 Candidatus Micrarchaeia archaeon
CGCCGTCCATGAGCGTGATGCTGTCCGGGTATCCTGTAGTGACTCCCAGGATGGTGTTTCCGTATGTGCTCACGGCTGCGTAAATCAGGCCAACCGTGAGCGCTGCTATCAGGAGCTCCTTCCACTCGTTCTTGGCCCACGCCTCGAGCTGGGGGTTGTGCAAAGGCTGGGACGCCATGTATGCGAGAGCAACTAAAAAGACGGTGAGCATCGCCGCGATGGGGACCAGGGCGTATTCCCCTGCCGCGAAATTCAGCGGTAGCAGAAGCAATAGGATGAGCCCAAGGCGCATGCTCTCTATATGAAGAGAATATTTATATTGCTGACGGGTAAGATATGCACATGAACGACGATGATGCAAAGCGCAGCAGGCCGTTCAGGCGCCTCGTGGACTCTCTCACCACAGGCAACCTGTGGCTCTACGTGCTTTCGCTGATGAGGAAGGGAAAGGTGTACGCGTACGCGCTTCCGGAAAGCATAGAAAAAAAATACCGCTTCAGGCCAAACAGGGTGATGATTTACGTGGTGCTCTACAAGCTCGAGGCCGAGGGGCTCATAGCTTCTGCATTCGAGGAAAGGAGGAAGTACTACCACCTTACGAAAAAGGGAACGGACTCGCTGGCGCGCGGAAAGAGATACCTGGCGTCGCTTTCAAAAAGGTTGTAGGCATGCTCATCCTGGTCACCGGAAGCCCGTGCACGGGCAAGACTACCTCTTCAAAGGAGCTCGGGAAAATACTGAAGATGGGTGTGCTGCACATAACGGATTTCGTGGAATCGAACGCGGGAATGCTCGGCGGGCGGTTCGATAAGCGGATGGACAGCGAACTGGTGGACGTGCAAAAGCTCGGGAAGGCGCTTAGGGGCGAATGCAGGAAGCACGCGGGCCTGATAATAGAGGGCCACCTGGCCTGCGAAGTGAGACTTCCGGCGGATTATGTATTTGTGCTCAGGTGCAGGCCGGACATCCTTGAAACCAGGCTGAGGAAACGGGAATATTCCGTGCGCAAGGTTGAGGAGAACCTGCTTTCCGAGATGCTCGATTACTGCCTCCAGAAAGCAGAAGCTAACTGCCCTGAATCCAATATAATCCAGATTGAGACCGCTGGCTCCACGGCTGGGAAAAACGCGAAAAGGATGGCCGGAATCGTGCGCGGGGCCGGGCGGCGCGAGCGCGGAGAAAAGGTTAATTATACGTCCTACCTAATCAGACACCTGGGGTTGCGAAATGGAAGACGACAAAAAAAGAGTCATTGAAGCCGCGCTGTTCATATCAGCGCGCAGCATGGCAATCGAGGAGCTGGGAAAGCTCACCGGGATTGCAGCGCCTGGATTCGTGCGCACCATGCTCGCGGAGCTCAAGGGCGAGTATGAAGCCAGGGGGAGCGCGGTCGAGATAGCGGAAATGGAGGGCAAATGGCTCATGCGGGTGAAGGAAGATTATGCTGAGCGCGTGAAGGGCTTCGCACAGCAGGCCGAGGTCGGAAGGAGCGCGATGCGCACCCTGGCCTACGTGGCAAGGCACGACGGGGTTCTCAAAAGCGACGTGGCGCACCGCATCGGCTCCCAGGTTTATCAGGACGTCCACGAGCTCGTGCAGAATGGGTTCATCAGGCAGGTGAAGGCTGGGAGGAGCAAGCGCCTGTTCCTGACCGACAAGTTCAGGCAGTATTTCCGCGCCGTGCAGACCGGAGGGCAGACGCAGCTCGAGGAGCGGCCTAAGGAGAGTTTATAAAGTTTTTTCTGGAAAACGGCACATGGCGAAGTTTGCCTCACCCCCACTTAAAGATGAATTGCTGGAAGAGCAGCTGTTCGAGAGGAAGAAAAAGGACCTCAGCGCCCTGAAGAAGGAGAGCGGGGAGCTGCTGAAGCCGGATTTTGGAAGGACCGCCAGCGAGCTTCTCCAGGATGTGCAGTACAAGGGCATAGTGGCGCGCGCCATAGGGCGGGGCTTCGAGGAGCGCGAATACATAAGCCAGAAGGATTTGGAGAAGCTGATGATGCTTTCGGAGCTCGACCCGGGCTTCGGAAAACAAATCGAAGTGAAGCTGATTCCGATAATGAAGAAGGGGCGCAGGTGGGAGGACAAGGAGAGCACGCGGCTCAGGAAAGAATACGTGAAAAAATCCCAGCAGTTATTGGACATACTTTCGAAATTCCAATTCGGCGGATTCACAAAAAGCGAGGAAATCTACCTGAGCGGGGACAAAATTTTCGACAAAACCAGCGCGTATCTGGACTTCGCGTCGGCGGTAGCGCTCGTGGACAAGGGAGTGCGCAAGCGCAGGGCCACCAAGGCCAGCGGCTCGGCGTATTTCAGGGAGGTTTACCTCAACGGGAAGCGCGGCGCAGTGTTCGGGCTTTTCGACGGGTTCGACGAGCGCGGGCTGGAGTACCTTCCCTCCTCCATGTCGCTGGCCATATTCAAGGAAAGCGTCCAGCACCTCGGGAGCGAGGATGCCCTGCTCGGAATCCTCGAGGGTTTCATGAGGAATGCGGATGCGAAGATAAGCGAGAACGTGAGGGGATTCTGCGGCGCGAGCGCCACGTGCGGAATGGTGTTCGGCAAGAAGCTGTATTACGCAAACGTAGGGAACAGCAGGATATACGGGGTGAAAGCCAACGGGGCCGTGGAGAAGCTCGTGGGGGACGAAGTTGCCTCAGGGCTTGGGAACAGGGAGCAGTTCCACTCCGAGCTCAAGTATCCGTATTTCTACCTAGGAGGATTCACCCAGCGCATGAAGGGCAAGAAGAGCTTCAGGGTCATACACAATGAATTCAAGCTCAAGCCGCCGTACATAGGGGCGCTGGATGTTTCCCCGTACGCTTACATTTTCGTTGCGAACAGCGGGGTCTGGAAAAGCACGATAACCATGGGCAATGTTGTTTCGCTTGACGACGGGAAACTGAGCGAGGTCTTCGCGAAGGCGAGAAACCCGCTCAACGCGATGGAGCGGATGGACATGCAGGTGAAGAATTTCATGAAGGAGGCCGAGAACAAGAGCATGGTTGACGATATCGCGATGCTGTATTTCACGATATGAGGATGCTGGGCCAGGAAACGCTTCAGGCGGCTTCTTTTAGTTCGCCCTGCTATTTTTTTCAGTTCGAGAAGAATTCCTTGCTGGGCTCGCTCGGAAGGTCGTGCTTGAACCTGTAGTTTTCGAGCATGCTCTGGGCCTTCCTGAATTTGTCCTCCTTCCCCTTTAGCTCGGCTTCGTCCACGAATTCGAGGTAAAGCCCCACGTCCGCGAGGTTCCTGGAGCCGTCTTCGAGCATGTTGCCCAGGAGCCCGGCCATCAGCTTCTTCCCTTTCTCGTCGCTGCCCACCACGCTGAGCGCGAGCGCGACCTGGTTTATGAAATGCTCCCGGTCCTCCTGAGACATCGCCTTCCATATCGCGCCGAGCTTCTTTTTTGCTTCGGATTCGAAATCGTCGAAGAGGGCCATTGCATCACGAATACCTGGTTTTCAGGTGTGCCAGCCTGTTCAGCTCGTTGGCAATCTGAATAGCGGCTTCTCTCCCGGCTTCGAGCTTCCTCTCCTCCTGGGCCGGAGCGGCTTTTGCCTTCGGGCCTGATGCGCGGGGCACAGGGCGGATGAAATGGGGCGGCGGCTCCTGCTCCGCTTGCTTGCGCACTTTCAAAGAGGTTTCTCCCTTGCCCATACAAACACATTCCGCTTACTCGGCAGGAGTTTTTAATCGTTTCGTGAACGGTCTCATCATTGCGACAGGGCGTTGAGCGGATTCCATGTGCCGTTGACGAACTTGTACAGTTTTTTTGAGGTGGAATCATAGACCAGGCTTGTTTTGGACGCCACGGAGAGCGGCCTGTCTATCTCTATGCTTATCACGTTCCGCATCCAGTCTATGTCGCTTCCGAAAGGGTTGCGCTCGATTATGTATATTGATTTGCGCTCCTGCTTGATTTTCTCGCACCATGCGATTATTTTGTCCAGGTCTTTTTTATCGTACATTTCCACACCCGCAAAAAGGATGGATTTGCGCTTCTTTCCGCAATCATTTGCCTATCTGCCATTTCTTAGTATTTCTTTATTATAGATAGTATGTCCCCGTCCTGGAGCACGTGGTCCAGCCCGACGCGCTGGCCCGGGTGCTTCACGCTTTTCCCCCACACGAGCGCGTACCTGAACTCCTTGAGCAGGTTGCGGTGCAGCCGCGAGCACACGTCCGAAATCTTTGTGCCGTTGCGCACTATGAGCGGCTCTTCCATGTCCGCTTCCCCGCCCCTGGGCTTGGTATAAATGCGCATGAACGAGAGCGCCCTGTATATCGCATCCACTGCGTTCGCAAGGCCCAGGCTGCGCTCCGAGGAAACGGCCGCGAAGGGAAGCAGGAATTTCTTCCTGATTTCTTTTTCGTTGGCTAGGTCTATCTTGTTCATTATTATCACTGCCGGGAGATAGACGCGGTTGCCCTCCAAAACATCTATGAACTGGTCCACGTCTATATCCTGCCTTATCACCACGTCCCCGCTGTGCAGGCCGTATTCGTTGAGTATGCTGTGTATTGTCCTCATGTCCAGCTTCGTGAGCTTCAGCGTGGTGTTTATCGTGACTCCGCCGCGGGTGGTTTTTTTTATCACCACGTCCGGGGCGCGCTGGTTCAGCCTTATCCCCATCCCGTAAAGCTCCTTCACCAGCACTTCGTAATGCTCAGGGTGCTGGGCATCGAGCATTATGAGGATGAGGTCCGCGCTCCGCGCCACGGCTATCACCTCACGCCCCCTTCCCCTCCCGTCTTTTGCGCCTTCTATTATCCCGGGCAAATCAAGAATCTGGATTTTCGCGCCCTTGTGGTATAGCATGCCTGGTATGCAGGTGAGCGTGGTGAACGCATAGGCCGCGATTTTGCTCTCTGCTTTCGTGACCTTGTTGAGGAAGGTGGATTTGCCCACGCTGGGGAAGCCGATTATCGCTGCGGTCGCGTCGCCGTTCTTCCTCACATCGAATGAAGGGGCTCCCGAGCCGCTCTTGGCAGGGGAGATGAGGGAGCGCCTGAGCTTCGCTATCTTGGCCTTGAGCAGGCCGATGTGGAATTCGGTGGCCTTGTTCTTCTGAGTGCGCCTTATCTCGTCCTCGAGTTCGCGGATTTTCTCGGCTATTCCCATCGCTCTTTCATCTCAGGGAGAGAATTAAAGCTTTTTCCGCGCCTGCTTCGGGCTCCTTTCGCGCACGAATGCGGCCACATTCTGCAAATCGTACGCAAGCCCCATCAGCGGATACACCGTCACTATCTTGGTGGCGAGCACGAGGGGGTGGGATTTTTTCCTCGGCTGCGCGTTCTCCTTGAGGATGAAGTAGGCTGCGGCAGGTACGAGAATCCGGGCGAGCGCCGCGATTATGAACAGCAGCCTGAATGCCGCGGCATCGGCCCCGAAGGCCGCGAGCAGCGCTCCGCCGAAAAGGGTGCCGAAGAAAGCCCCCAGAGACGCGTAAATGGCATAATCTCCGGCGGCCCTGGAACGCATGCGCGGATTTACGTTGTCAAGCACGAACATGCTGGTGGACAGCAAAACCCCGCCCCAGGCAAGCGTGCCAATTATGTTCGCGAGCTGGGCTTCCGCGGCGTTGGTGACGAAATAGACGCAGAGTATGGAAAGGGGAAGGAGCGCCGTGCTGGAAACCAGCACCGCCTTTGGGCCGTAATGCTCTATTAGCCGGCCCCAGTGGTAGAAGGAAAGCGCGTATATTACCAGCGTTGCAAGCAGGAGCAGCGAGAAATTGAGGTAGCCGATTCCAAGCACGCCCAGATAATACACATCAATGAACGGCGAGGCCATGGTGAGCGTGAAGTAGAGGAGAAACTGGATGACGCAGAATGCCCTGAAGCCAGGGACCGAACCAGTCAGCGTGAAGCCGCTGTTCGGATGCGGATCCCAATGCCTGCTCAGGAAATACGCGCCTGCGAGCCTTGCGGCGAACGAGAAGAGGAACAGGAGCGCGAAGCCGAGCAGGATCTCCTGCCCTGCGTAGTCCAGGACCAGGCCTGCGCAGAGGACCGCGAGCAGGGCAACGAAATTGTATATCCGGTTCCTGAAGCCGAACCAGCTGGCTCTTTTCTCTGCCGGAACTACGTCGCCCATGAGCGCGAGCCAGGGTGGGTTGGCGATCCCCCCGAAGAAAAGGGCCAATGCCGCAAGAACCACAAGCAGGATTCCGACTATGGCGCGGTCCAGCCCCTGCCATGCGAGGCACGCGACCGCGGAGAGGAGCAGGAAGCATAGGGACTGAAGGAAAACCGAAACCACCACCACTTTCTTGCGCTGCCATCCGAAGGGGTTGAAATGCACTATGAGCTTCTGCCCCACCCCGTCCATCAGCGAGCCTGATGCATTGAGGGCGCTTATGACTTCTATGGGCGCTCGCAGGGCAACGGCAAAGGGATTGAGGAATCGGGTTCCTATATAATACATCACGGCCCATAAGCTCCCGTCGATTATGGAATAGCGCATGGTCTTTTCCCTGAGCGGGTCGCTTTTGGCCATGAGTCAATTGGAGAAGTTAGGAATAAAACTGCTGCGGAAAGGGAATTCATATAAAATACATTGCTGGTATTTCATAATGGTGAGCGCTTGGGAATAGGGATAATCATAGGGCTCCTGGTTGCTGTGGTCTCGGCGTACCTGATATACCGCATGCTGAAGGCTGTGTGGGTGCTCGCGCTCAACGGGATAATCGGGCTCGCGGTGTTCTGGCTGCTCGGAGCGTTCGGGATAACGCACGTGAACATAGACGTATGGACGTTCCTCATAGCCGCGATAGGCGGGCTCCCGGGAGTTGCCGTGGTCGTGATGCTTGCGTATTTAGGTGTGCCTCTCTAGGTTGATGTTATGGTAATAAAACTGCATTGTTTAGGTGCGAGCAGGGAAGTGGGTAGGAGCGCGTTCGTGCTCCAGACCGACAGGCGCGTACTCCTGGATTACGGGATGAAGATTTTCGACGAAGCCGGGAAGCCGAGCTACCCGGACAGCGTGGAGAACGTGAAGCTGGACGCGGCTTTCATAAGCCACGCGCACCTGGACCATTCCGGTTTCGTGCCCAAAATATACACGCACTCCAAAATCCAGTGGTACGGGACCCCGCCCACTTACGACATATGCGACATACTGTGGAAGGACAGCATGAAGATACAGGGCGACGAGCTTCCATGGGGCAATTCCCATTACAAAAAAGCGATGAAGTACTGGCAGCCGCTCATGTACAACCACCGCGTGGGGGTGGGCGAAACCAATTTCGAGTTCACGGACGCAGGGCACATAGCCGGAGCGGCTATGGTGCTCGCGAGCCACAAGGGGAAGAAGGTGCTTTACACAGGGGATTTCAAAACCGAGGCCACGCGGCTCCATTCCGGGGCCGTGCCCCCGAAAGAGGAGGTGGACGCGCTCATAATAGAGAGCACTTACGCTGATAGGGAGCACCCGGAAAGGAAGGGGCTGGAGAAGAAATTCGCTGATGAAATTTACGAGACCATCAACCAGGGGGGCACAGTGCTCTGCCCTGCGTTCGCGCTCGGGCGGAGCCAGGAGCTCATCAGGATAATAAGGGCTTACCACAAGGACGTGCCCATCTACCTGGACGGCATGGCCAAGGCCGTGACCCAGGTTTACGCCAAGTACAGGAAATACCTGCATGATTACGACCGGTTCGTGCGGGACGTGGAAAGCATCACATTCGTGGACGGCGTGGAGGACCGCAGGAACGCGACCGCAGGGGGGAACGTGATCGTGTCCACTGCCGGGATGATGGAGGGAGGCCCTGCGCTCAACTACACGAAGTTCCTGAACCGGGACTCAAAAATCATATTCACCGGATATTGCGTGGAGGGCACCAACGGGTGGCTGCTCCAGAACAAGGGCCAGCTGAGGGTGGACCGGAGCGTGCTGGAAGTGGAACTGCCGGTTGAGTACTACGATTTCTCGGCGCACGCAGGAAGGAGCGAGCTTTTCGCGCTCGTGAAGAAGCTTAACCCTGGGAAAGTCGTGTGCGTGCACGGGGACGAGGCGCGGGCCGAGAAGTTCGCAGAGGAACTGAACGGAATGGGATTCGACGCGGCAGCGCCTGCGCGCGGGGATAAAATTGATTTGGTAAAAATTTCTTAAAATAAGATAAGAAAAAGAAAAAAATCACTGCTGGATGTCCTCGCCGTCCCCTTCGTCAGCAGGCTCTGCGGCTGGTTCCGCCTCTGCCGCCGGTTCGGGCTGGGCTGCGGGCTCTCCGCTGACCACTTCCGCGCTCGCAGAAGACCTGCCCATGGAAGTTATTTTGACTTTCACGGTCTGGCCCTGGCTCGCGCCCTTAACGAATATCACGAAGCCGTCCTTCTTTGCGATTCCGTCTCCTTTTGCGCCGGTGGCTTCAATGGTCACTTCAACCACGTCTCCGACCGCAACCGGCTTCGGCAGGTTGCTCTGGCCTCCGCCGCCGAATCTCCCACGGCCCCCTCTGAAGCCGCCCCTTCTTTCTCCGTATTCATCCATTCATTTCACCTGTACCTTGCTTTCTTTCCTGTCCGGCACTTTAAAATTAGTCAAACTTCGGTCTGACGTTGGTTTATTGCCGGAGCTGATGTGTATAATGCAGCGACCGGTTTAAATGTTTTCGCGTTTTCAGCTCTTTTACTGCAGTAACAACTTCGTTTTCGTTCCTCGAACCCACACATTCGTCTTTTTGGGATCAAATTTTCTGAGTCTACGTTGCTGCCGCCCGGCCTCCTCGAGTTCTTCTCTTCGTCTGGCTAGATTGGGCCCAGGAGAAAGAATATTGGAATTTTCTGAGGAAGCGTGCGCACGCTCAATTTCCCTGGCTGCGGACCTCGCGTCCCTACTGGACGGAACCTCTGCGCTTTCAATTATCCCGCTGATTGTATCGCAAAAACTCCAATTATGCGGGTGCTTAAACTGGGCATAATTGAGGATATCCTGCCCACCGCATTTTGCAGTCGTATCTGCTCCCATGCTCACGAGCAACCTGAACGTATATACGTCCATCTTATTCACCGCGACGAACAGAAGCGGAGTGCCCGAAGCGTCCGCCGTGTTAGGGCTGACCCCTCGCTCGAGCTGGAAGCGCGCTTCGGGTATGTTGCCGGCCCTGACCGCGCGCACAAGCTCCGATGCGCTCGGCCTCATGTTCTTCTCAAGCAGCTCCGCGATTGCTCTGGCGCCCACCTCCTTGGCGACATCTGAAGCGCTCAACCCTGCCGTGTTGCGCAGGTATGGATTCGCCCCCTTATCCAACAGCAATCTGACCGAAGCGATATTCTCTTCACCTGCAGCAAAGTGGAGGGCAGTGTTGTCTCCGCTGTCTTTCGTGTTCTGGTTGGCCCCTCTTTCGAGCAGCATTCTTAGGATATCAAGGGCTCCCGGTTCTGAATCACGGTTCATGGCTGCGTACATGAGCGCAGTGGTGCCCTCATAGCCCTTAAAATTGACGATTGACCTGTCTGACGAAAGCAGTCTTCGTACGGCGGTGGCATCACAAGCAGACACTGCCTGCATGAGCGAACTGGGGGCGTCTCGCGAATATGGTGCACGTCTGCCCGTAGAATTATTGGAAGATTCCATCACAAACACCCAGTAATAATTTGTAATAATTTATAGGCAATTATATTTTTAATTGTTTGTTTTAGTATGAATCTGTGTTTATGCTAGAAAATTAGGATTTCGCTCAGCGCCCCAGGTACAAACCGAGAATAGCCCCGGTGAGCGAGCAGATGAAATTGGAGGTGAATTTGTTCCCAATCCCTTTTTCCTCAAAAACACCGGCCAGGGTATCTGCGAAGCTTCCGAGGAAGCCCGCGACGCCCACGAGTATGGCGGTCGTTGGAGTGATGCCGAAAATAAGGATTGCCGCTGCGCCTATGAACAGGGCGCCCGCGAAGCTCATCAGGGTCCCGAGCGGGCTCACTGCTCCGCTTGTCCCGGGGGTAACCTCCTTCATGGTAAGCAGGTAGATGGGCTTCTTCTTTTCCAGCACCCCGAGTTCGGACGCGAACTTGTCCGAGGTTATCGCCGCAACTGAAGCTATGAACGGCATC
>JBAZLI010000031.1 GCA_041650355.1 Candidatus Micrarchaeia archaeon
ATCCTCCTAGGGCTGGCTGCGGCGAAGTATTTTATCTTGTCCTTTATCACATGTCCGGCAAGCCCCTTCCCCTGGAGGCGCGCCAGTATTTTGTAAACTTTGGAAGAAGAAACTCCGGCCCGCTCGGCGAGCGGCCCGGTCTTTGTGGAACCCAGCTCAAGCAGCGCCATGTAAACTTTTACCTCTCCTCGGCTCAAACCAATATCCTCCAGAACTCCAAGGTCCATGCTCTTTTTTCCCTCAATTCGCTTATAACCCTTTCTATTGCGACCCCCTAAGGGGGCAATAGCAATTAAGTGCATCAGTTGAGCGTTGCAAACAGGTGGTGTGCATGGATGAAAATCCAGGTGATAAACGTGAAAAAGAAGCGTTTGGCTGCTTCCAGGTACTTCTTGAGCCCGAAATCCGGGAAGGCGCCAGAGCCGGATGCGTAAGCCTGTTTTGCACTGCGTTCAAGCCGCTTGCGCTCCCATAGGTGCATCCGATGGCTTCAAACGCGGGGTTCGGCGGCTGCTACGACCACATCAACTCTGAGTGGAAGAAGACCGCGAAGGTGATTCTGGGCACCGAGCTGGGCGACCTTGCAGATTACGAGAAGTGGCTCCTTTCCCTCAAGCAGCCCATGCTCCGCAAATTCTCCTCGGTTTCAGGCGATGGCGTGGCTTTCGCATCCCAGGACTACGCCCAGGTCGCGAAAGTCATGGCTTTGGGCGAGTCCCCTGAACAATCCAAATTCAAGCCCCTGAACCTAAACGAGATAAAAGACATAGATTCCCTGGTAGATGCCTGCAGGGAGCAGATTTTCTACTCGGGCAACATAGTTCTGGGAAATTCAGCATTCGTGGAGGGCAGCTCGAGCGTGAGCGACAGCTTCTACGTGTACAATTCGGCCCGCATATTCAGCTCCAAAAACATCGCATGCTCCACGATAATCAAATCCGCGGAAAACACATTCGGCTGCAATGTCTCCTCTTATTCTAACCATTCAATAAGATGCCACCAGTATGGAAAAGGGGTACGCAATTTCGAGCTGTGCCTGGGGTGGCTCTCTTCAGACTGCTATTATTCCTACAATATGGGCAGCTGCACAAACTGCATGTTCTCCTTCAACCTGCGCAGCAAGCGCAATGCAGTAGGCAATCTCGCGCTCTCTCCTGAGAAGTATGCGAGCATAAAGCAGCGGCTCCTTGAGCAGATCGTCTCGGAGCTCGAGCGAAAAAAGAGCGTGCCTTCCCTGTTCGACATAATAAATTCATGCGGTCCTGCAGAAGGCCACGCAAAACCCCTCTCAAAATTCGCAAGTACCGAGGAATCCCCTTCGCAAACCCCGTCCATGGAAAAGGCTTTCGCAGACACTTCAAGGCTCGTGCTCGGCAAAGCAATAAGGCCTATGGCGCAATACGGGAAATGGCTCAAAGGCCGCGTGGTCGATGTCGGCGAGGCGCAAAGCGCCCTGGGCAGTGGAAAAACCGCAACTCCCGGCTACGAGAACTTCAAGGGCCTGAAGCCCGGCAGATTCGTCAACCTCCAGGAAAGCTTAATCCTGGGCGAAAGGCTCGCGCTTTCGAAATCCGAAGCCGAGAAGCTCGACTTCTCCAATCTCGGCCTAGTGCTCGGAAGGATAGCGTTCCTCTCATCCGGGGATAAGGGCGGCACCATAAGCAACGTCACTTCATGCCCAATAGTGATAGAATCATCCAACTGCCATTCTGTCCTCGGATGCGTGTTCATGAAGAACTCAGCCTATTCTGTATGGTCCAACGGCTCGGACCACGTTTTCGGCTCTGCATTCCTGATGAATTCCATGTTCAGCATCAAGTGCTACTCCTCCTACGGGCTGAATAGCTGCTTCGAGGTCGACACCAGCTCGGACAGCACCCGCTCCTATTTCTGCCACAACATAGAGAACGTGCACGAGTCCATGTTCTGCTTCAACGCAAAGAATCTGAACTACGCGGTTTGGAACCAGCAGGTTGGAAGGGAAGCTTATTTGAAGCTGAAGGGGATGCTGCAATCCTGGCTCCTGGAAAAGCTGGAGAAGGAAAAGAAAATTGACTTGGACGTATTCTCCATTGGTTCAGAGATTATTTGAGCACATATCCGCTCCCGTTGGTTTCCAGCACAATAGTCCCGTTCAAGTCCGTCCTGAGAATCTCAGCGCCCGCATTCCTCAATCGCTCCAGCGTCTCATTCGCAGGGTGCCCGTAACTGTTCGCGCCGGTTTCAATCACAGCAAGTTGCGGCGTGACCTTTTGCAAAAACCCCTCAGAACTCCCGTATTTGCTCCCGTGGTGCGCAACCTTGAGCACGTCCGCGTCAATATCCTCCTTCAGCAAATCCGTCTCGCAGCCCAAGTCGCAGTCCGCGCCCATAAGAAGCGTGAAGTTTCCGTCGTACAGCATGAACACGATGGAATTCTGGTTCGGCTCGGAGGAGCCGATGTTCGCGTGCAAAACCCGTATTCTAGCCTTGTCCAAATAATATTCATCATATTTTTTCGCAACTATGCGCGTGGAATTCGCGCTGAGCGCAACAGTCTCATTGTAAGAAGCCGTGCTCCTCGTTTGCCCGTCCATGATTACGTTCTTCACGCGCAAATTCCCCAGCACTTCCGGGCATCCTCCCATATGGTCCGAGTCAGTGTGCGTAATAACTAAATAATCCAGCGAGTACACGCCCGTATCCATGATGTAATTGCTCACCGCATCCCCCTGCCCCTTCTCCCCGCAGTCCGTGAGCATCGTGCGATTCCCGGATTTGAAAAATATGGCATCCCCCTTCCCCACGTCCAGGAAATGCACCTCGAGTTCAGAGCCTGGAAGAAGCGGGACCGGTTTGGGATTTCCCAGCACGAAAATAAGGGCAAATGCAATGCAAACAACAGCCCCAAGCAGCCAGAAAATTTTCTTTTTTCCCAATATTCACACCCTTCCCAAAAACCGCAGCACGTAATATGCGCTTCCTATGAGGAACGCGATTCCGATGATGTTGTTGGCCCCTGCTCCAATCGCGTGCTCCAAATAGCTGTTCCTCTTTTTCCCTGCCGCGAAAGCCCCCAAGTGTGAAATGAATAATATGGGCAATGCGCTCCCGAACCCATAAGCGAGCGGGATGAACACGAAATCCCCGGTTCCAGCAGTGAGCGGAAGAATCCCTCCTAAAAAGAGCGAGGCGCTCACAGGGCAGAAGAAGAACGCGAGCCCGATTCCAAGCAGGAACGCCCCCCACATTCCTTTTTTCGCAAGCCCCTCAAACATGTCTGTTTTGAGGAAAGACGGGGCGAAGCTCATTTTTCCCAGGAGCACCAGCCCGGCGAATCCGAGCACCAGCGCGAGAAATAGTTCCGAGTACTGCTGGAGCGGAACGAAAAGCACGTACGCTTCCGCACCCAGGAAGCCCGCGATTCCGGCCGCGAACACGTACGCAATCCCCCTTCCGAGCGCGTACGCCCAGGAGCCGCCCTTCGCGTTATCCGCACCCTTCCTGCTTATGAAGGCGAGCGCCGCGAGGTTCGCCCCGAGCGGGCATATGCTTATCGAGCTCAGCAAACCGATTGCAAAAGCCGCGAGCAGCGGAATCCCAGAATTTCCAAAACCAGCGAGCAGCGAATACATGCCCTAACCCCATGTCCCTTCTATTTCACCCTTGAGGTAGTTCTCGAACCCCTGGGCGTCGTTCGCGTAGCCCCACGCCGAGCCGAGCTCCCTCCCTGTTTCCCCGTCCGGGTTCCTCACGATGATGTAAAGCGACTGGTAGTACGGATTGTAGCGCTTCGCGAATTCGTTGTTTGGGTCTGTATCCAGGTTCACGTCCCTGTATGAAATCTTTCCGCTGGCCAGCTCCGAAGGGTAATGCTTGCTGAGCGTATTCTGGGTGTAGACCCCGATGTTCACGCACTCCGCGCACTCGTAATTCCTGTGGAACTTCACCAATACAATATCAGTCTGGAACTTGGTGTATTTGAAAGGAGTGCCTGTATTGTTTTGCACCAATGTGCTGTTGTTCGCGTGCTGCGGCGCGTCGCTCAAGCAGCCCATAACCAGAATCCCGACCATCGCAAGCGCAAGCAGCCTCATAATTTCGCACCCCTGAGAGGATATTGAGCGAGAACGCTGTATTTCGGTCCGGATGACGTAAGCGCACTGGCCATGAGGCGGAATTTCTGCGCGTTAAAAAATCCGAACCTGAAATCCCGGTAATCGTTGAAGATTCCCTTCAGCGGCGCCTTGCCCGTCACCCTTGCAATCGTGAGGTGGCCCGTGAATTCCTCCTTCGGGAATTCATCCAGCGCATCCTCCACTTTTTTGGCAAGCCCCTTAAGTCCCGCGCCTTTGCACCCGGCCCACACGGTTTTCACGTATTCCTCGCTCGGGAAGGCCCCCAGGCCCTTCACCCTTATCTCGAAATCTTCGTGCTCTATGGCCCCGAGCCTCTGCTCTATGGACGGGATTTTCTTCGCGCTCACTTCGCCCAGGAACTTGAGCGTCACGTGGATGTTTTCCGGGGCCACCAGCCGCACCCCTTCCAGCGGAAGCTCCTTCTGCGTCATCGCAAGCTTCTTCTTTATCCACGGCGGGGAGTCCACGGCAACGAAAATCCTCATGCAGTTTCTTCGCGCCCACCTGTTTTAAAGATATTCTCCTGCCCTCACATTATTTTTATTAAGCTTGGGTTCCCCAGTATGCTTATGATTATTGCGGTGTGCGGCTTTCGCGGTTCCGGGAAATCCCTTTTCGGCTCAATTGCAAAAAGGATGAATCTTCCGGTTTTCGAGATGAGCGAACCGATGCTGGGCCTTATGCGCGAACTCGGAATGGAGACCACCAACGAGAGCGTGCGAAACTTCGCCACGGATTTCAGGGAAAAAGGCGGCCCGGACGCGGTTGCGAAGCTAATATTCCCCACTCTCCGCGCCGCGCTTCGAGAAAAAAAGGCGGTGGTCGTGATAGGCATACGCAGCATGAGCGAGCTTGATTCGTTCCGGACTGTTTCGCCCACGGTTTCAGTTGCGATAGTCTCGAACGAGCAGGCGCGCTTCGCGCGCATAGCAAAAAGAGGGAAGAAAACCGACCCGAAATCCCTGGATGATTTCAGATGGGCCGATTCTGTGGAGGAGAAGTGGGGGCTGAAAAAGCTGCTCGAACTCTGCGAAGTGAAAATCGAGAACAACGAGGGGGAGATAATTTTCAGGGAAAAAGCGAAAGCGTTTCTTGAGAAATACAGATAAGCGTGGGCTCATGGACATAAACGAAGCCTGGAAGAGCACGTGCAAAATCATCTTTGGTGAAGAGATAGGCGACCTAGAACGCTACCGTAATTACCTCACCCTCCACATCGAAACCGTAAGCCACGGGAGCTCCGTCCTCTCCGGAAAACCCGTTACCCTATCGGGCAATGAGATCTGCGCGTCCGCGAAATTCATAAGCAACGACGAACTGGTTAAATATAAATCCAGGACAGAATCAACCGTCTTGGACATAAACGACACGAAGGACATGGATTCCCTGCTCGGCGCCCTAGCGGAAAAATTCTATTATGCGGGCAACATCGTTCTCGGGAATTCCCATGAAGTTCACAATTCCAACCGGTGCATTGATGCCACGGAGGTGTACGAATCAAGGGACGTGTACGAAGGAAGCAGGTACATCGCGTTCTCGGACAACATACGGAAATGCGGGCATTGCTTCGGCGTTACCCTCACTGGCGAGTCGCAGTTCATGATAAAGGCATACGGCAGCCTGAAGAATACACGCTGCATGGAGGTCCTGCGCACGCACAACTCATCGGACTGCTATTATGCCGCGAATCTCCAGGGCTGCAGCAACTGCATGTTCTCGTTCAATCTGCGCAACAAATCCTACGCAATCGGCAATCTCGAACTGCCAAAAGAGAAGTACTCGGAGCTGAAGCGAAAACTGCTCCAGGAGATTAAGGAAACGCTGAAGAGCAAAAAATCGGTGCCCAGTGTCGTATCCATAATAAAAGAAGGGCAAAGCAAGCCAGCCGACAGAAAATCTGCGCACGTAAATGAAACCACCGCGGTCCCTGCAGAGGTTGAAAGCGCTTTTGCAACCGTCACTAGATTGCTGCTCGGAAAAAAACTTGGTCCGCTTCAGGCCTATAAGAAATGGCTGACAAAATACGGCCCCACAGTGGTCAAATCAGTTTCTCCAACAAGCGGAAAGACGGTATACGTTGCGCCCCTGCCCGCGTTCCTGGAAATCAAGGGCAATTCAGTCACCCTTGAGGAATCGCTGGAATTGGGGAAGCAGCACGTTTCGGAAGCCGAACTTAAGGAATTGAACCTCTCGAATGCCGCACGGCTCCTGAAGGACATAAAGCACACGACTTCCGAGGTTGTAACGGGCAATTGCGCCGACATTTCCCAATGCGCCAATTACGGGCTGAATTCAGCGCACGCCTTTGCCAGCTCCTTCGTCTTCGCAATGAAGTACGTTGCGTACTCCTACAGGCCGAGAAATTCCGAATATGTCTTCGGAGGTTCAGATGTTTTTTACTCCAATTGCTGCCTGAACTGCCACCATTCCACCAATCTCATCCGTTGTTTCGAGGTGAGCGATTCCAACAACTGCTCCGACTGCTACTTCTGCCACAATTCCGAAGGGCTTTCCAACTGCATATTCTGCTTCAATGCAAAAAGTTTGCGGTACGCCATAGGGAACAAGGAAGTGGGGCGTGAACAGTACACGAAGGTAAAGAAGCTAGTTCTGGATGAAATGATTAAGACGCTGGAGCGCGATAAAACCCTTGATTATGATATCTACAATATAGGATGCTACAAGCCGAAAAAGCGCCCTGCAAATGCGCAACCTAAATAAAGCGCAGGATGGAAGGGAATCCCATGCTCGACTCTCTAAAGACGTTCCATTCTCTCGGCCTCCATGACGGCGAAATATTCAGCGTGGAAGGCACCCGCACCGTGTACGAATACTCGCAAAAAACCCTGAAGACAAAATCTTTCGGAATAGACAGCGGGTTCGGAATCAGGGTCCTCAAAAACAGGAAATTGGGCTTCTCGTTCTGCAATTCGAAAGAGCAAATCCCGTCTGCGATAAAGCGCGCTACCTCAATTTCCGCATTCTCCAGTCCCAGCGAATTCTCATTCGCCCAGAGGCAGAAATACGCAAATGCGGAAGCATTCGATTCAAAAGTCGCGGACGCGGACGAGAGGGAGATGCGCGCGATAGTGGGCCAGATTGAGGACGGGGTGAAAAAGCACGCCGAGCCTGTGCGCATAGTGCTTGTTTCGCAAACCGACGAGAGCGCGATAGCGAATACGAACCTCCTTTTCGCAAAGGAGCGCTCCACCTCGCTCATGGCTTTCGCAGAGGCAAAGAGCGGGAACGGCTTCGGCTCCTCGGATTACGCCCACTACAAAGCCCTGAAAGACCCCCATTCGCTCGGGGAAAGGGCCGGCCTCATGGCAAAAGAAATGAAGAATCCGAAAAAGCCCCCCTCAGGCAAATATTCGGTTATATTCTCGCACGATGTGCTGGCCTCGTTGCTTTCCCTCTTGCTTTATTCATTTTCCGGGGAGCTGAAAAGGAGGAAAATCTCCAAGCTGTGGGACAAGGAAGGAAAGCTCATTTTCAGCGAAAAGCTCACCGTGGGCGACGACCCGTTCGCAGATGCGGCCGCGAAATCCGCGTTCGACGGAGAAGGTGTATCGTCAAGGTGCACTGCTCTCATCGAAAAAGGCGAAGTGGGCGCTTTCCTTTACGACAGGGAGTGCGCGGCATTCTCGGAAATAAATTCAGAAGGGAACTGCTTCAGGCCAGGATACAAAGCTCCCCCTTCCATAGGCGCATCGAACATATCAATCAAGGCAGGGGACGCGGAGCCGGAAAAAGAGCTGAAAAAATATCTCTATATAGAATCCATGCACGGCCTGCACACCGCGAACCAGCTCAGCGGCGATTTCGGGGCCGAGGCGAGCATCGCATTCCTGCACGAGAAAGGGAAAAAGACCCCTGTGCGGGGCTTCATGGTGAGCGAAAACATATTTAACCTGTTCAACAGAATAGAATATGTCGGCAGGAGCCAGGAGCAGGCAGGAAGCCTCGTAGCTCCGAAAATCTCCTTTTCCGGCGTTTCCGTAATTTCCTGAGTGATGCTTATGCGCGAATTCAAGACTACAGAGGAAATAGAAGTTCCCGAGAAGCTCATCGGCCAGGTTATAGGGCAGGAAAAGGCAGTGGAGATAATAAAAAAGGCCGCGAGGCAGAAGAGGAACGTGCTCCTCATCGGCTCCCCCGGAACCGGAAAGAGCATGCTCGCCCAGGCGATGGCCGAAATAATGCCCCTGGAAAGCCTTGAGGACGTTTTCGCTTACCCGAACCAGCTCAACGAGAACCAGCCGCTCATACGCCCGTTTCCCACATACCCGGACTGGAATTACCTCTCGAAAAAGCCCGAATTGAAGAGATACTACAACCCGCTGGAGCTCACCGCGATAAAGAAGTACACCGAGGAAGGGAAAACCAGCATGCTCCCGCCCCTCATGAAAGACGGGTTGGGCAGGCGCATGGTCCTTTACCACAAGCCCCAGCAGGAGGAGCCCCAGCCCCAGGTGAGCACCAACCTGCTCCTTTCTGTGGCAGGCGCAGTGCTTCTCGCAATCATCCTTTTTTCCGGGCTTCCGGACAACACGAAATGGCTCATATTCGCTGTCGCCATAGGCCTCGGCTTCCTTTACCTGCTTTCCGGGCTCGCGAGCAAGATGCAGAAGCGCATGATGCCCTTCGAAGCCCCTGCGCCCAAGATGATTGTTGACAATACAGGGAACAAGACCGCGCCTTTCGTTGATGCTACGGGCTCAAGGGCAGGCTCTCTTCTGGGGGACGTGAAGCACGACCCGCTCCAGAGCGGCGGACTAGGGACCCCGGCCCACCTTCGCGTGGAAAGCGGGGCCATACACAAAGCCAACAAAGGAGTTTTGTTCATAGATGAAATCGCGTCGCTCAAGCTCAACTGGCAGCAGGAACTTCTCACCGCGATGCAGGAGAAAAAATACTTCATCACAGGCCAGAGCGAGATGAGCTCCGGGGCTTTGGTGAAGACCGAGAACGTCCCGTGCGATTTCGTCCTTGTGGCGGCAGGGAACCTTCCGGACATGCAGCACATCCACCCGGCTTTGCGCTCCAGAATCCGCGGTTCGGGCTACGAGATATACATGGAGGACAGCATGGAGGACAACGAAGCCAACAGGGACAAACTGGTGCAGTTCGTTGCCCAGGAAGTGAAGCGCGACGGAAAAATCCCGCATTTCACGAAAGAAGCGGTCCTCGAGCTCATAGAGGAAGGGAGGAGGATGTCCGGCCGGAAAGGGCACCTCACGATGAACCTGCGCGAACTCGGAGGGCTGATGCGCGCCGCCGGTGACGTCGCGCGGGAGGAAAACGCCCAATACGTGCTCCCTGAGCACGTGAAGAAAGGGAAAAAGACCTTTTCGAACATCGAGTTCCAGCTCAGCAAGAAGATTGCAGAGCAGAAGAAAGAGTACCAGATTTTCACCAACAAGGGTTTTGAAATCGGTAAAGTGAACGGGCTCGCAATCCTCGGGGAAAGCATGGTCGGGCTTGTTTTGCCCATAGTTGCGGAAGTTACCCCCTCGGCTTCAAGGAGCG
>JBAZLI010000032.1 GCA_041650355.1 Candidatus Micrarchaeia archaeon
GCGGTAAGTATGCAATTGTTAATCCGAACAACCACGCGAACATGTCCCAATCTTCTAACGACGTGATACCTACTGCAACACGAATTTCGGCGCTTTACGCGCTTGCGGAGCTTTTGCCTTCGCTGGAAAAGCTGGAAAAAGCCCTGGAAATGAAAGCTTATGCGTTCTCGAAAATGGTGAAGGCAGGGAGGACGCATTACCAGGACGCGGTTCCCATAACCCTGGGGCAGGAATTCTCTGCTTACGCGAACAGGATTAGAGGGGCCAGGAAAAGGATAGCTGACGCGAGCGAAGAACTGAAGTATTTGGGCATAGGAGGGACCGCGATAGGCACGGGAATAAACACGCATCCTGAGTTCAGCGCGCTGGTAGTGAAAAAGCTGGACGCGGAGACCGGATTCGGGTTGAAGATTGCAGTGGATAAGATAGACAAGACGCAGAATTTCGATGATTTCGTTTCGGTTTCCAATTCGCTCAGGACGCTGTGCGTGGACCTGCTCAAGATTTCCAACGACTTGAAGCTGCTCAATTCAGGGCCGAACGCTGGAATAGCGGAAATAGTGCTCCCGGAAGTGGAGCCGGGCTCATCTATAATGCCCGGGAAGGTGAATCCTTCTATTCCGGAGTGCGTGGACATGGTGTGCTTCCAGGTAATCGGAAGGGACCAGGCAGTCGTGCTGGGCGCGGCCAACGGCGTGCTCGAGCTGAATGTTTATACTCCGCTCATAATGTACGATTTGCTGGATTCGGTTTCAATTCTGAAGAACGCAATTGAGATGTTTTCGGATTTGTGCATTGAGGGGATAAAGCCGAATGAGAAAAAGATGAATGAATATTTGGAAAACGGGCTAATAATCGGGACCGCGCTCAATCCTGTTTTCGGATATGAAAAAGTCGCGGAATGGGTGAAGGAGGCGCAGAAGAGCGGAAAAACGCTCAAGCAAGTCATCATTGAAAAGAAGATAATGAGTGGGAAGGATTTGGAAAATGCCTTGGATCCGAAAGGGCTCACAAAACCCAACCTAAGATAAGTTGTAAAAAATGTTAAAGGATAGATTTATATAAAATTTCGTACTAAAGCATATGCATGGCTATGATGAAATTTAGGCGTAAATCGGCTTCCACGGATGATGTGGCGCCTAATCGCGCGTGGAGAATGCCGCTCCATGTGGAAAGATGCAATCCGCCTGGCAATCGTAAAACTCCGGAAGTTCCACAAACGGTGCGAGAGCAAGTGCTTGAAGTTGCCCGTGAAATGACTGCGAACAAAAGGATGGCTGCCTGGGAGATGATGGAGAACATTGACATGCCGGATGTGAAAGGATATTTTGAATCCGTTGGCAGTCTTCTTTCTGATGCGAATCCCAGGATGAAAAGTTCGGCAGTCCTTTTTCTTTCATTGGCTGCAGAGAGCGGCCGCGATATTGAATCTGCCCTTCCATGGATGATAAGGAAGCTGAATGCGACTTGCGCATCCACAAACCCGATCGTAGCAATGGACGAGCAGGAAGATGCTAGAATTTTGTTTGACGCCCTGGTTTCAGCAACAGCCGAAGAGCATGGGGGGAAAGTGGTTGATTATATCCTAAGCATCAGTGCCTTGCCAGGCTATTCGGTTTGTGCCCCCCTTTTTGAACTGTTCTGGAACAATCACAAAAAGCAGGGCAGAATAATGGAATTCCTAGTGGAGAACCTGGAATCCTCCATACAGGTGAAAGACCCGGAAAAGATAGTGTCCGTGCTGCATGCATTCTACTTTGCCAGGTCCAGGGAAAGTTCGGAAGCCCAAGACAGGATGCTGTATGCGATCCATTACTTTATGAAAAAGCATTTTGAAGATGTGGTTCCAGTGGGCAATCCGTCCCGCGAGGAAATTCTAGAATACGCAGACATATTTTTACCGCGCGAGCCCGCGGGGCCTGACCGGTGGCTTTATTCCTGCAATTAGCTTTGCCAAAAATGAAAAACAATCAGCTTCTTATGTAGCCCTTTTCCCTGAGCGCCTTTGCCTGGAGCGGAGTGTATCGCCAAACGATGTCCCCACGCTTGTCTCCCTCTATTTCCCAAGGCTCAGCAATTACGATGTCCCCTTCGCGCACCCATATCTGGTTCTTGAGCCGCCCTGGAATCCTGCAGTTCCTCTCTTTCCCGTCCTTGCAGGAAACCATCATCCTGCTTCCTCCGACAAGGCCGATTACGAGGCCGAGCACTTCCCTGTCCCGCGGGAGCCTGAGCCGGATTACCGGCAGTTCGCCTCCTGCAGAAGTATGCTTCCTGTGCGGGGGCCTGTAAGGTCTTCGTCTTTGCATATAATCACTTCGCTGGATTGACCGCGCCGCAGGCCTCGCAGACCACGTTCCTCATGCCGTGGCCGAGCTCCTGTATGTGCGTGTCGGGTTTTTTGCACTGCTTGCATATCACGTAGGAATTGGCGTAATCCTCGAATTTCTTGTTAATCAGGTCGCCGAAGAATTTTCTCTGGAGTATGAGGCGGTCGGCGTCTATGCTGGCCGGGACCGCAAGCTCCTTGGAGAGGAATTTCATCACTTCCTCCCTCTTTCTCCTGAGCGCGTCCACCGCAGGGCCGAAATTCCGCACTATCGTCTTGTTGCCCTCGGAAAATGATTCGAGCTTCGGAATCTCGAAACGCTCGCCGCTCGAAAGCTTTTCCGGAACCTGGGCATATGCGTCCGAAAGCAAATCCTCGTATTTCTTCATCAATCCACCGCATTTTTTGAATTATCCAAATTAAGCTTAGAAGTTCATTTATTGAGGGATATGGGAAACCCCCCTTTAAAATCTTATCTCTAAGTTCCCTCTCTCCAGCTTGAAAGATATTTTTTCTGCTCTTCGGTGAGCGCATCGATTTCCACGCCCATCGCATCCAGCTGCATTTTAGCTATCGCGCCATCTATGGATTCCGGGAGCATGGAAACTCCGGGCCTGAGTTTTCCCTTGTTCTTCACGAGGTGCTCCATCGCGAGAGCCTGGCCTGCGAAGGAAGTCGCCATCACTTCGCTCGGGTGCCCCTCGGCTGCGCCCAAATTCACCAGTCTTCCTTCTGCGCACAAGTAGATTTTCTTCGCGCCAATTGAATATTCGTCAAGCTGCCAGCGCACCCGCCTCTTCTTTCCGAGCTTTTCAAGCCCCTGCAAATCAATTTCCACGTCGAAGTGCCCGCTGTTCGCCAAAACTGCGTTGTCCTTCATGAGCTTCACGTGCTCAGCGGTTATGACGTTCTTGTCCCCTGTGACTGTTATGAAAAGGTCCCCGAGCTTCGCGGCTTCGCGCATGGGCATCACTTCGAATCCGTCGAGCACTGCCTGGAGCGCCCTGAACGCGTCAACTTCGGTTATTACCACGTTCGCGCCCATGCCCTTCGCGCGCATGGAAACGCCTTTTCCGCACGGGCCGTAGCCCGAAACGACCACTTTCTTCCCTGCGAGCAGGACGTTCGTGGCCCTGACGATTCCGTCCAGGGTGGACTGCCCGGTCCCGTAATAGTTGTCGAGCAGGTGCTTGGTCTTGTTGTCATTTACTGCGATTATCGGGTATTTGAGCGCCTTGTCTTTTTCCATAGCGCGCAAACGTATCACTCCGGTCGTGGTTTCCTCGCTCCCTCCGATTATGGATGCAATGAGCTCGGGATGCTTGGTGTGTATGAGGCTCACTAGGTCCGCGCCGTCATCTATTGTGAGCTGGGGCTTGTGCGAAAGCACCTTTTCCAAATAGCGGTAATAGTCTTCGTGGGTTTCGCCCTTGTAAGCGTAAACCGCCACCTTCTCCTCTGCGAGCGCAGCGGCCACGTCGTCCTGGGTGGAAAGCGGGTTGCATCCTGTGATGGCTATTTTCGCGCCTCCGGCGGCTAGCGCGCGCACGAGCACCGCGGTCTCCTTCGTGACGTGGAGCGCGAGCCCGATGGTGAGGTTCTTGAACGGCTTCTCCTTCGCGAACCGGCTCTTGAGTGCCTGCATTATGCCCATTCTCCTTTCGGCAAGCTCTATGTTCATCCTTCCCTGCCCGGCGAGCTTCAAGTCCTTCACTTCAAAATCATTTCCGCTGTCCATGCAATCAACGGATTGAATTGGGATTGATGGCTTTTAAATCTTGCACAAGAAAAACCGTTATGGACATCCTCATAAAAAGCGCCACGGTGGTGACGCAGAACGCGGAACGCGAGGTCCTGAAGGGCGCGGACATATTCGTGAGCGACGGAAAAATAGGCAAGGTGGGAAAGAACCTCCGCGAGAAGGCGGAGGAAAAGATAGACGCGAATGGAAAAATCGTATTTCCAGGGCTCGTGAACACGCACACGCACATCGCGATGACGCTGTTCAGGGGATATGGGGAAGGGATGAGACTGCATGACTGGCTCGCCAAAAGAATATGGCCTGCTGAGGCGAAGCTGAAGCCGAAGCACGTTTACTGGGGAACCATGCTCGGCATCGCGGAGATGGCGAGGAGCGGAACTACAGCGTTCAACGAGATGTACCTTTCCGGGGCGGAAAAAATCGCCGAAGCCGCTGAAAAAGGGGGCATGCGCGCCTCCATAGCCTCGGACATGCTGGACAAGATAAGCGGGAACGCTCCGGAGAAAGAGCTGGAAAAGGCGAAAAATTTTGTCTCTTCGCTAAGAAGCCCGAGCGGCCGGGTGAAGGCGAGCGTATCCTGCCATGCGCCGTACACGTGCACAGGGGAGCTGATTAAGATTGCGAAGGAATTCGCGGCCAAAAAAGGGCTGCAATTCCACATACACGCGAGCGAAACCAGGAAGGAGGTTTTCGACGTGCTCAACGAGAAGGGAAAGCGGCCTTTAGAGTATCTGGACGGGCTCGGAGTCCTGGACAGGAGAACAGTGCTGGCGCACGCGGTATTCGTGACGAAAAGGGAGATTGCGCTCGCGGGGAAAAGCGGCGCGAGCGTGGCGCACTGCCCCGTGGGGAACCTCAAGCTGGCCAGCGGAGGGACGTGCCCGATAGGCGAGTTCGCCCGGAGCGGCGTGAACGCGACGCTGGGAACCGACGGCGCGGCGAGCAACAACTCGCTGAACATGCTGGAAACGATGAAGATGGCCGCGCTGCTCCAGAAGAATTTCTACTGGGACCCGCTCGCGCTTTCTGCGCAGCAGGCCCTGGATTTCGCAACTGTGAACGGGGCAAGGGCGCTTGGGGTGGAGGCGGGCTCGATAGAAGAGGGGAAGCTCGCGGACATCGTGATTGCGGACGCGAAAGCCCCGAACATGAACCCTGCGCACAGCGACGTGGACAACATAGTTTACGCGATGAACCCTGCGAACATCACGGACGTGATGGTGGGCGGGAAGTTCGTGATGAGGAACAGGAAAATAACCGCATTTGACGAGGAGGAAGCGGTGGGGAAGGCCTGCGAAGCCGCACTCGACGTAACTTCGGGGTAAACTCATGAAATACATCGGCAGCGCGGAGGTGGAGGCGTGGATAGACGGGACGCGCCTCAACAAGCCCTCCGCAGAAGTGGAGTTCGGGCAGTATAGGGCGTACCTGGACGACGGCGTGCTGTTGATGAGGAACAACGCGCGCGGGCAGATAGACATTTTGGGCAATGCGAAATTCGGGATTCCGCAGCTTTCGCCCAGCGCCAGGCTGGTTTTTTCCGAGCTCCTGGAAAAGGACGGGTGCGGAAACGCGGGCTTCTTCGCGCTCGACGCGGGATGGAGAAAAGCGGTATATTTTTCGGCTTCTTATTCAGGAGAGGAAGTCGGGATGCGCACTGCGGAATATGAACTGGAATTCGAGTTGGGCAGGGACTACGACGCTTCGGCGTTCATGGGCAGCCTGATGGTCCTGGACAGGAAGAACGGGAAGTACGAAATGATGATGCCGGACGGCCGCACGCTCTCCGCTCGGATAAAGCTGGGAAAAAACTCCTTCTGCTTCATGGTGAACAGGGAGCTAGGGATTATTACAAACAGAAGCGAGGTCCACGTAATTCACGACGGCGTGCGCCATCTCATAGATTTGGGCAGAGGAGAAGCCCTGGATGAGCCGCTTGTTGGAACCGGGAGAAAGGACGGATGCGACTGGCTGGTCGTGAAGGACGCGCGCTGGAAGAAGAAATGCGTTGTAATCGCGCTCGGCGGGCCAGAGCGGTATTGCTATGCTGTGCCTGAAATGGTGAAAAAAGTCGGAAAGGGGGATTCCGAAGGAATAATGAGGTGAAGCCGGGAATACGGGGAGAATCAGAATGCGCTTTTTATCTTCGATATCATCTTCTCATCCACGACGCCGAATATGCTTATGGGTGTGATGGTGATGCTCTTGTTCACGTAGAACTCGTAGACGTCGCTTCCCGCCTCGCATTCACGGTCCACTCCGTACTGCCAGTAGTAGGGATGCCCGTTCGGATTTATCCTCTTCTCTATTTTGGAGACGTATTTTATCAGCGCGGGTTTCGGGAACACGATTTGCGAGTTCTCGAACTCTCCCGGGAAGTTCACGTTTATCACAGTGTAGGGTGGGATTTTCCCCTGGAGCTTCTTCGTTATCCAGATTATCTTGTCCCTGAGGGCTTCGCGCTTGGCCCAGATGCAGTAGTTGTATTTTTCGCGCTCCTCCCCGTGAAGCTCGTAGGAGAACGCGATTGCCGGGATTTTGTAGAACGAGGCTTCAAGGCAGGCGCCTATCGTGCCTGATGAATAGAAGCTGTGCAGCGAGAGGTTGTCGCCTATGTTCACGCCGGAAAGCACCATGTCCGGCTTCTTGAACTCGCCGGAGTAGATGCCGAACGAGACGCAATCCGCCGGAGTGCCGTTCACCTCGTAGATTGGAAGCTGCTCCTCGAGCGCCTTTCTCAGCCTGAGCACCCGATGGAGCGTAACTCCCTTCGCGACCGCGCTCTGCTGCTGGGACGGGGTTATCGCGTACATGTCCTTGTCCAGCTTCTTCGCGGCCTCGGCAAGGAGCCGCAAGCCGTCGGTCAAGCCGTCGTCGTTAGTGACCATTACCGTCATAAAAGCACCTGCGCCCCCATACTTTTATGGGGTGAGCCGCGTCCTGTCCCTCGGGAACAATGCAGCTTCCCGGATGTTCTCCTGGCCGCACACCTTCATCGCGAGGCGCTCCAGCCCTATGCTCCAGCCCGCGTGCGGAGGGGCGCCGAATCTGAAAGCTTTGGCGTAGAACTCGAAATCAGCCGGGTTGAGCCCGCGGGATTTGAGCTGCTTTTCCAGTATGCCTATTTTGTGTATCCTCTGCGCGCCAGAGGAAATTTCCAGCCCGCGGTACATCAAATCGAATGCGTTGCAAATCTTTTCGTCTTTCTCATTGGGCATGGAATAGAACGCGCGTATCGCAGTGGGGTATTCGTAGATGAATAGCGCCTCTTCATTCACCAGTTCGAACATCTTCTTCTCGTGCTCGCGGGTGAAATCGTGGCCCCATTCTATCTTTTCCCCTGCTTTCTGGAGCATTTCCACGACTTCCGTGTACGTGAGCCGTTTCACTTTCTGCGGGACAGAAACCGATGAACCGCACGCGGAAAGGAGGTCCTGCCTGGAAGCCGCTGTTTTGAGCATCGCGAGGAAAACCGCTTCAAGGACATCCATCGCGTCGTGGTGGTTCGCGAAACCCATTTCTATGTCCATCTGCAATACTTCATTCAGGTGTGTGGTGGTGTTGTGCTTCTCGGCCCTGAAAACCGGGGTGGTTATGAAAACCTTGTCCAGGCCCCCTATTACGGCCATCTGCTTGTAGAGCTGGGGGCTCTGCACCAAGTAAGCCTTGTTCTCAAAGTATTTCAATTCGAAAACGTCAGTTCCGCCTTCGCTCGCTGCTGCAATTATGGTCGGCGGGTGGATTTCAGTGAAGCCCATCCCGAACAGCGTGCTCCTGAACGTGTTGATGAGGATGGATTTCATTTCGAAAATCGCGTTCACTTTTTTCCTGCGCAAATCCAAGTAGCGGTATTCGAGCCGGGTCTCAAGTTCAGCAGGCACTTCATCTGTAGGGTCCACCGGAAGCTTCTCGTCAACAGCGTTGAGGACTTCATATTCAGAAGGGATTATTTCCACTCCTTCGGGCGCCATTTTGCTCTCGGTGACTTTGCCCTTCACGCGCACCACGTATTCGCGGTTCGCCTTTATCTTGTTCAGGAGTTCCTCTGGAACGATTCCTTTTTTCGCGGTAATCTGGATTTGGCCGGTCCTGTCCCTGAGGATGATGAATTTCAATTTGCCCATGTCCACGAACTTGTGCACCCATCCGGCAACTTCCACTTCCTGGCCTTTTTTCAGTTTCGCATCCTTCACGTATTCGTTCCTGAGCATGAAAAATCCACCCATCATAAGCGTAGATTTTTCTGCATCCTAATTATAAAATCTGCCCTTGCCGGGCTAAATGCCGAAATCAGGATTGCCGAGAATGAGCTTGCGCACGCTTCTCACATTTTTGAAATCATATACGCTTTCCCCGTCCAGCGGGTACACGCGCACTTCGTCCAGTTTCACGGTGCGCAGTATCGGGGAGAGGAAGTGCTTCCTGTGCACGTTCAGTATGTCTGTCCCTGGGGCCCACGGATTCACCGCGGGAAGCACCAGAATGCTCTCCTTTTTCGCGAAAAGGAAGCAGGGGTATTTTTTAGAAGCTCCTATTTCATCCCTTAATTTTATCGAGGGGTGCTCGTTCCCAATAACGGTTAATTTCCCTTTTCTCTTTTCAATTTCCGTGTCGCCGTGGGTGAAATACGCGGAATCGGTTTCGTATTCCCTGAGTATCTGCATGCCGAAATCGCGGACCATGTTCTCCAGGTAGAAGTCGTGGTTGCCCTTTATGACGTGGATTTTAGCGAGCTTCTGGATTTCGGAAAGGAAGAAATGGATTTCGTTCCACTCCTGCCTGGACTCTTTTCCGAACGTGTATTTTATGTCCCCGTTCAGGAGAATCTCTTTTATTCCAAAGCTGGAGCACACGCGCACGAACTTCTCCAGAATCATCCGGGTCTGCATGCGCGCGAGGCTCTCGCCCAGCGCTTCCTCGAAGCCGATGTGCAAATCCGAAGCTACAGCGAGTCCTTGCTTGTGGAACACGGCGATTCCTTCGGTGGTGAGGAATGCGCCCCTGGAAAATTCCAGCGCTCCTGTTCTAGAATCAACAGTATCAGCCATATTTCATGAGCCTCGCGTGCATTTTTTTGATGAACTCTTTCCTGTCCTCGACAACAACTATGTCCCTTGCGCCCAAAGAGGCGAGGTTGAACGCGAACGGGGAAGGGGTTTCAGGGGCCTTTATCACTAATGTGCGGCGGCGCAATTTCTCCATGTAGTCCAACGCTTCATCGACGTGCATCGCCTCGCACATTATCTCGCTGTATGTCTCCCTGAGCATCGGGAAACCGGGAAGGGCTTCGCGTATGAGCCGCAGGAGTATTTCTGAATTTATCTGCTGCCGTCCCAAGGGCATCTCCCTCCCGGGGTAGCGCCTGAGCACCAGGTAACTCCTTCCTGCGACGTTCTTGAACCTGCGCTTGAGCATCTCGGTGTTCTCAAGGGCTTCGCCCAGTTTTTTCTCGAAACCGTCAATCCATATGAGCTCCTCGGCGTCCAGCTTGGTCATCACCTTCCCGCGCGGGAGCCTGAGCACGAACCC
>JBAZLI010000033.1 GCA_041650355.1 Candidatus Micrarchaeia archaeon
AGCGCGAGTGGTTCAGGAAAACAGAGCTTAAACTTAGGGCGGGAATTGAGAGTGGGATTGCGGTCGTGCTGCCTGCGAAATGCACGAGGAGGCTGGGGAAGGATGTTCTTGTTGCGCCGGGAAACGAGGAAAAGGGAGTAGTTGTGAAAAAGCTGGCCAAGCTGCTCGGGGCGCACCCCGACGAAATCCAGAATCTGCTCCCTAGCGGGCGAGCGAAACTGGTGAAATTGTAACTATGGTTACATACTGCGCGCGCAACCCTGCTAAACCCAATCAATATAAATATTAGATTTTAATCCTTATCCAGGGGGTAGAGCGCAATGGCCAGACGCATAGAGGTAAAACTCAGGGACGGTGTGAAAGACCCGAGAGCCGAAGGCCTGGCCGAGATTCTCAGGAAGGAGTTCAATATCCGGGCCAGCGTTGATGTGATGGAGTGCTACAGCATAGATGCTGAGCTTGACGAAAAAGAGATGGGCTTCCTGGGCTCGGAAGTTTTCGCTGACAGGGTGATGCAGGAATTCTCGTTCACGGCTCCTTTTTTCCCAGAACGCTGGAGGATCGAGGTCGGGTACATGCCCGGAGTTACCGATAATGTCGGAAAAACCGCGAAGGACGCGGTTCTCGACGCGCTGGGAAAACACGCCGAAGTTTACTCGAGCGTGGTTTACGCGATAGGCGGGGAGCTCGAAACAGAAATATGCGAGGCGTTCGGGAAGCGCATGGCAAATGAGCTGGTGCAGCAGATAATCGTGCGCCAGCCAGGGGATACACTCGAACCGTACCTCCCCAAGGTCGCACTCAGGTTGGAGGTGAGCGTGGAAAGGATAAAGCTTCCTAAGGACGAGGAACAGCTCGCGCAGCTTTCAAGGAAAAGGCTCCTGGCACTCAGCGTGCCGGAAATGAAGGCAGCTAGGGAATATTTTTCCAGGAAGGGCGTGCTTTCCGAAAGGAAGAAGCTGGAGCTCGGGGAAGAAGCAACTGACGTGGAGCTGGAAGTTATTGCGCAGACTTGGAGCGAGCACTGCAAGCACAAGATTTTCAATGCCGAAATCGCGTACAGCGAGAATGGCGACAGCTACAATATTGATTCGCTGTTCAAGACGTTCATAAAGGGGGCCACGGAGGCAGTGAAAAAGCCGTACGTGGTTTCTGCGTTCAAGGACAACGGCGGGATAATCAAATTCGACCCGAAAAACGATATTGCAGTAAAAGTGGAGACGCACAACGCGCCCTCTGCGCTCGACCCGTACGGCGGCGCGCTCACAGGTATATTGGGCGTGAACAGGGACATAATGGGGTGCGGCATGGGCGCCTTTCCCATAGCGAACCTGGACGTGCTGTGCTTCGGGCCGCTGGAGGGCAAGGGCGTGGAAGGCGTGCTGCCCCCGCGCAGAATCTACGAGGGCGTGGTGGAGGGAATCAAGGACGGAGGAAACAAGAGCGGGATACCCACCGTGAACGGCTCTTTCGTCTTCGAATCCTGCTTCTCGGCCAGGCCGGTGATATACTGCGGGACTGCGGGCATACTGCCAAGCGAGATAAACGGGCGGAAAACCTCGGAAAAGAAGGTGGAGCCAGGCTACTTGGCCATCATGGTTGGCGGACGCGTGGGCAAGGACGGAATACACGGGGCTACATTTTCATCACAACAGATAGACGCCAGCACTCCGACCAGCGTGGTGCAGATAGGGGATCCGATAACCCAGAGAAAGGTGCTTGATTTCATAATAGAGGCGCGGGACGCGCTGCTTTACGAGGCTATAACAGACAACGGCGCCGGAGGCCTTTCCTCCAGCATCGGGGAGATGGCCGAGCAGTGCAACGGCTGCGAGATATGGCTTGAGGCCGTTCCGCTCAAATATCCTGGACTCCAGCCATGGGAGATACTGGTTTCCGAGAGCCAGGAGCGCATGACGCTCGCGGCGAAGAAGGAGAACTTGGAGGCTTTGGAGGAGATTGCGAGGAAGCATGAGGTTGAACTCACTGTGGTGGGGAAATTCACCGGCAGCGGGAAAATGCATGCACTTTACGAGGGCAAGACGGTTGCATACCTGGATTTGGAGTTCCTGCACAAGCCGCAGAGGATGAAGCTGTCTGCGAAGTGGCAGAGGAAACGCTTCGTGGAGCCCAAGGTGGACGCTTCGGACCTTGGAGAAGTGCTCAAACAGCTACTTGGAATGCCGAACATCGCCTCGAAGGAGCACACGATACGGAGGTATGACCACGAAGTGCAGGGCAAGAGCGTGATTAAGCCCCTGATGGGGAACAACGCGCCCTGCGACGCGGCCGTGCTGCGGCCGGTTTTCGAAAGCTGGGAAGGGCTGGTGATAGCGCACGGGATATGCCCGAAATACGTGCAGGACAGCCATGACATGGCCATGCTGGCTTTTGATGAAGCCGTGAGGAACGCGCTCGCAGTTGGCGCGAGGTTCAATTACCTTGCCGCGCTGGACAACTTCTCCTGGCCAGACCCGGTGCAGAGCGAGAAAACGCAGGACGGGGAATACAAGCTGGCCCAACTGGTGCGTGCATGTATGGGGCTATACGACTGCGCGACCGAGTACGGTATCCCGCTCGTGTCAGGGAAAGACAGCATGAAGAACGATTATTACGGCAAGGACGGAAAATACTCCATTCAGCCCACTCTATTGGTCACGGTGCTCGGCAAAATCGGAGATGTAAGGGGGGCGGTGAGCAGCGAGTTCAAGGTGGAAGGGGATTACGTGTACGTGCTTGGCAGCACCAAGGAGGAGATGGGTGGAAGTGAGTTCGCCAGGCTGTTCGGAGGGATTGGGAATGACAACCCGAAGGTGGATACCGATGAGACGGTTCCGCTCTACAGGGCGTTCTCAAATGCCTGCGAAAGCAGGCTGGTGCGCTCAGCCCATGATGTTTCAGACGGCGGGCTGGGCGTTGCGCTTGCAGAGTGCAGTTTCCCGAGCGGAATGGGCGTGGAGCTGGATTTGGGCAAGGTGCCTGCCAGGACCCAGAACGAGTATGCGGTGCTGTTTTCGGAAAGCGCGGGCAGGTTCGTGGTGAGCGTGGCTCAGAAGGACGCGGAAAAATTCGAGAAGATGCTGCATGGGGCAGTTTGTGCGCGCGTGGGGAGGGTGCGCGGGGACCGCAGGCTGGTGGTCAGGAAAGGCGAGACGATAATCATAAACGAGGACATAGCCGACCTTAGGGCAATATGGAACGGTGTTAGAATATGAACAAAAGGCGCGCCATGGTGCTTTGCGGGTACGGGATAAACTGCGATTACGAAACAGAGTATGTTTTGAAAGCCAGCGGCTTCGAGGCCAGGCGCGTGCACGTGCATGAACTCGTGGAGCGGCCTACGATGCTCCAGGATTTCGACCTGATGGCGCTGCCAGGGGGTTTTTCCTACGGGGACGATCTCGGAAGCGGCAGGGTGCTCGCGAACAAGATGAAATTCAGGCTGCGAAACGAGCTCGAGGCGTTCGTGGCGCAGGGCAAACTGGTCATTGGGATATGCAACGGATTCCAGATGATAGCCAAGATGGGCCTGCTCCCGTACAACAAATTCGTGCAGGAAACTACCGTCGGCCCGAACGCGTCGGGCAAATTCGAGGACAGGTGGGTTTACCTGAAGGCAAATCAAAAATCACAGTGCGTTTTCACCAAGGGCATTTCCGGGCTCATGCTGCCAGTCAGGCATGGTGAAGGCAACTTCATGGCAGACCAGGAGACGCTCAGAGACTTGAAAGCCAAAGAGATGATTGCGCTCCAATACGTGAACGAAGCTGGGGAGCTTGCAGGCTATCCGTACAACCCGAACGGGGCGGCGCTCAATATAGCCGGAATATGCAATGAACAGGGCAACGTGCTGGGCATGATGCCTCATCCCGAAGCGTACAACTCCATGACCAACAACCCGTATTGGACTGAAGTGAAGGACAGGATAAAGGACTGGAAGGGGGCAGGCATGAAGATATTTGAGAATGCGGCTGCGTACCTGGATGAAAAATTCTGAGTTTTTGTTTTCTGGTTCCAGCGCCGAACGGCTTTCGTTCCCATCCTCTTGCTGCAGGACGAGATGGATTTGGTTTAAATATTTAGCTGACGAAGGAACTGTTGCAAATTCATGGAATTCAAAGCCAGCATTTTGTACCTAGCGGGAGAGAGCATGGATGGGGAAAAACACGAGGAATGCGGGGTAATCGGGATTTGCTCCAAAAAAGGCGGGCCAGTGGCACCCCTGCTCTACCGGGCTATGGTGGCACTCCAGCACCGGGGCCAGGACGCGGCCGGCTTCGCAGTTTACAATGACGGCAGATACGAGACCAGGCGTGGGTTGGGGCTCGTGTGTGACATATTCAGCGGGGAGGACCAGCGGGTTGAAGGGGGCGTTGGGATAGCGCACACGCGGTACCCGACCACAGGCAGGTGCCTTCTCAGCGACGTCCAACCATCTTCAGGAGACAAGATGGTGGTATCGCACAACGGCCACATATCCAATTATTGGGAATTAAGGGAGGAACTCGAAGGAAAGGGAGTGAAACTTTCGAGCCAAGTGGATTCTGAAGTCATACTCTATTTGCTGCAGGAGAAAATTGGAGAGGGGCTGGAAGCCGCGGCCACCCACGCCATGAAGAAGCTGGATGGGGCGTATTCCGTGGCTGGCATGCATCAGGGCAAACTATTTGCATTCAGGGACAAGCACGCGATAAGGCCGCTGGTCTATGGGGAAAACGAGGACACGTTCTGCGTGTGCTCGGAAAGCTGCGCACTTGATATAAACAACCTGCCGTACAGCGGCGAAATCGCAGGTGGAGAGCTCGTGGTAATCGAGGGCGGCCGGATGACGAGAAAGCGGCTGCTCGAGGGAGCGCCGCATCATTGCATGTTCGAGTACGTTTATTTCGCGAGGCCGGATTCCATAATTAACGGGAAATGGGTGTTTGAAGTGCGCAAGCGGCTGGGCGAGGAGCTGGCAGTGGAGCATCCGGTAAATGCCGACCTGGTGGTTCCGGTTCCTGATACCTCAAGAACCGCGGCGCAGTCTTTTTCCGAAAAGACAGGGATACGGTTCGAGGAAGGGTTGATAAAGAACAGGTACATTGGAAGGACGTTCATAATGCCAAACCAGGATGCGAGGAGCAACGCGGTGAAGCTCAAATTGAACCCGGTGAGGGGCATCCTGGAAGGCAAGCGGGTGGTGCTGATAGACGACAGCATTGTGAGGGGAACCACGCTTAAAGAGATCGTGGGGATTGTAAGGGGCGCCGGGGCCAGGGAGGTCCATCTGAGGATAACTTCGCCGCCGATAAAGGCGCCGTGCTTCTACGGCGTTGACATGTCCACATACACAGAACTCATAGCCAACAGGAAAAGCGTTGAGGAAACCAGGAAGTTCCTGGGTGCAGACAGTCTAGGGTATTTGTCCTTAGGTGGCTTGAACCGGGCGATAGGGCTTCCTGTTTGCACCGGGTGCCTCGACGAGCAGTACCCCACAGCATACGCCAAAAAACGGGCAATTGAAGCTAAGGAAAAAACAGGATGATTTCATGGCAGTGGTTACTGTCTCCATATTTGAATTGAAGAAACTGGCGGGCCTGGAAAAGGACCGCGCAGTGGAACAGCTGAGCGACATAGGCATGCCTATAGATGGGGAAGCAGGAGACGACCTTTTTGTTGAAGTGACCCCCAACAGGCCGGACCTTTTTTCGATTGAGGGGATTGCACGGGTCTTGAACGCCCTGAACGGTCGGTCAGTAAGGAATTACTCGGCCAAAAAATCAGATTTCAAACTGGTTGTGGACCGCTCGGTGGGCGCGCAGCGCCCCTACATAGTGTCAGCAGTCCTGAAAAACGTCAATATGAACGAGAGCGTGCTCAAATCCATGATGCAGCTCCAGGAGAAGCTCCACGAGACGGTGGGGCGCAAACGGAGGAAGGTTGCGATAGGAATTCATAATGCTGATGAGGTGGTTTTTCCGCTCACGTACAAATTCGTCAAAAACGAATCCTTCGTCCCGCTTGATTTTTCTGAAGAGATGGACGTCGAGCAGATACTCGCGAGGCATCCGAGAGGGAAGGCTTATGCGCATCTGGTCGGCCCGCATTACCCGGTGCTGTGCGACCAGAAAGGAGTGATTTCGTTTCCACCTATCATAAACAGCGAGCGCACACGGGTCACGGAGAACACGAAGAATTTGGTGCTTGACGTGACCGGAACCCACCTGGAAACGCTGGATAGGGTTTTGAATATCCTGGTGTGTGCGCTTGCGGACCGAGGTGGGGAAATATATGGAGTTTCCTCCGGCCGCAGGAGTTACCCGAATCTTGAATGGGGCAGGATGCCAATCAAGCTCAAGGAAATCAGTAAATTGTTGGGGGAAAATTTCCAAAAAACCAAGGTTTTAGACTGTCTTTCGAGGATGGGGTGGATGGTAGATGGGAGTGGGAAACTGCTCGTCCCGCCTTACAGAACCGACGTCAATAGTTACGTGGATGCCGCGGAGGATGTCGCGATTGCTTATGGATATGACAGGCTCGCGCCCACGCTTCCGGATTTTTTCTCTATAGGAAAGGCCCGCAGAGCTGATGATGACGTGAAAGATGTGATGGTGGGAGCTGGGTTTGTAGAGGTGGTGAATTATGCGCTCGCCAACTACAAAAAGATGGAAGATGTTGGTGGGGGGAAGCCACTCAAGATAATAAACCCAAAAACAGAGGAATTCACTCTGCTCAGGACCACGTTGGCTGGCTCGTTGTTGGAGAATATCGCGTTGAACGCAAATCAGGAGCATCCGGTGAAGATATTCGAAATGGGGCGCGTTTTTGCACCTGGTAAGAGCATGGAGGAAACGAGGCTTGGGTTCGCCGTCTGCTCTGAAAGCGTGGATTTCTCGCTGATACGTGGGGTTTTGCAGAGTGTGATGTGGGCCAAGAATGCAGAATTCGAGCTCAAGCAGGAAGATTCATTTGGTTTGTTTATACACCATCGGGGTGCAGGCATTTATTATAAAAATAAGAAAATCGGGATTATGGGTGAAGTTGCTCCGGAAACGCTTGAGAAATCAGGAATAAGTTTCCCAGTTGGTTTTTGCGAATTGGACCTGGGCGCATTCACATACACCCCAGAATAGATCAGATGGCTGGACCGACCCCCCTTAATTCCACTATTATTGGTTGTTGGTTCATATGGCCAATCAAATACCTAAAAAATTTGCTCCACGTCGTCCGTCCTTATTTTGTAAACTTCAATATTGCCCTTGAACCCAGAGAAAAAGCCATCAATAAGCTTCCCATATTTCTCGTCAACCATAAGCACAGATTTAGTTTTAAATGAGAAATCCTTCAACCTGATTTTATTGAAGTGGTAGTAAAAAACCCTTTTCAAGCGATTGTAGTTGGATTTGTTTTTTGGTTTCAGATCATAAAAATACACAAACATTTTTCCACCCTTAAATAAATTTTTATCATTAAAAACAAAAAATATTTATTAATTTTATTAATTATTATAAATATATAAATGTAACTATAGTTACAAATTAATTAATTCTATCTCATAAATTTTTTATAAATAATACTAGAAGTATGCCCTCCCTCAACACCCACCCACTTAATTATTTATATCTCATCAATATTTCTATTAAAACAAACCAATGTAGATCGAATCTCAACAAATATGTTGTTGGTTCGCCACTGATGCACATGAAACTCCAACCAAGGGAATACCAAAAAAAAATATTCGATGCTATCTCAGCGTCTGGCAACACCCTAGTCGTGCTGCCTACTGGCCTCGGCAAGACACTAATTGCATTCATGCTCATTGAATGGAAAATGAAGCAAGGCAAGTGCCTATTTCTTGCGCCTACAAAACCATTGGTAAAACAACACCTGGTCTCTTTTTCGGACATTTCTGACGTGAATCCGGACATTGTAACTATAGTTACAGGAGAAATTCCGAAGAAGAAGCGCGCCCCCCTCTACAATAAACAGATAATTTTCTCAACCCCCCAAACGATTAAGAACGACCTGCGCTCTGGGGTATTCAACACACCAGGAACCGTGTCATTGTGCATTTTTGACGAAGCGCACAGAGCCATAGGCAACTACGCGTACACCTCCGTCGCCGAAAAGCTCCGGGAAAACGCGCTCATTGTGGGTCTTACTGCATCGCCAGGCGGCAACCGCGAACGCATAAACAAAATACTCGAAAACCTGTTCATCAAGAACGTGCAGATACGCTCGAAGCATGACACAGACGTGGCGCCCTATGTAAAAGACATAAAAATAAGCTGGATTGAAACGAGCCTGACCCCAGACCTCATGGAGATAAAAAACAACCTCGACCTGCTGATAAAGGAGAACGCCCGCAAGCTTTCTTCATTCGGCTACCCTCCACCTCTGAAGTCCAAGCGGCTTTTCATGGCCCTGCGGCAGAGGATATTGAACCACCCGAGCAACGCCAAATACGCGGCCCTCGTTGTGTATTCCGTGCTCCTGAATCTGCTCCACATGCAAGAGCTCGTGGAAACGCAAGGCCCTGGCGTCCTAAGAAAATATGTTGAAAAGCTCAAACAAAAGGAAACAAAGAGCGCCAAGATACTGCTCAAAAAACCCCAGTTCATCGCAATAGAGAACATCCTGCTTAACAGCACCGAGGAGCACCCGAAACTCGGGTTGCTGACCGGGCTCCTCCAATCACATCCTGGAAAATCAATGGTGTTTGCCCAATACCGCGACCAGGTCGCGCTGATTGAGAAAACCCTGAACCAGACTGGCATTAGTGCCCGCATGTTTTTGGGGCGAAAGGGCGAATACACGAAAAAAGAGCAGGAAGAAACCATCGCCCAGTTTCGGGAGGACAAATTCAGGGTCCTCGTAGCCAGTTCGATAGGGGAAGAAGGCCTCGACATCCCCGCAGTGGATAATGTGATATTCTACGAACCAACCCCTAGCGAGATCCGGAGCATCCAGCGCCGAGGACGCGCGGGTAGGTTCAAGGACGGCAACGTGTACATACTCATAACGAAAGGGACGCGCGACGAGTATTTCTACTGGGCTTCGTTCAACCGTGAAAAGAGGATGAAGAGCATACTCGGGCGCATGCAGGATTCTCAAAGTGCGAAAACACGGCAGACTGGAAAACCAACAGCAAATAAAATCAAGACAGACAAAAGCGGGCAGTCAAGCTTAGACAGCTTTTTCTAATCTCCTGAAAACCCTGCTCTTCTTAGTTCCACCCAATCCCTTGAAATAATAAACCGCTGCCACTGCAAGAACCATCACCATGGAGCCCCAGAGAATTAAATCATAATTTCCTGCTTCATCCATGCTACTGAGTATTTTCATCGCGTCATCCGAATTCTTGAGCGCCTTGATGCTGTCCCCCGCATCTATGCGGCTCCAACTCTCTGAGAGCAGGCCTCCGATGTTTTTTGCATCCTTCTCAGAAAGACGCCCCGCAGCATCCTTGCTCAGTCTTTGTGTGGTATTGTAATTATCCCGCGCCTTTTCGCCAAGCTGGCTGAGTAGTGCATCTATTTCCTCTTCCAGCGCGGTAGCCTTCTGACAGCTTTTGGCCACCGCGCTCCAATTCCCTTTT
>JBAZLI010000034.1 GCA_041650355.1 Candidatus Micrarchaeia archaeon
AAGAAGCGCGGGTTCTTTGGCTCAGGGAGGAAAGATTGGGAGCATATGTCATCGGACTGGGCGAAGTTCGGGTCCACGAGCGCGCAATTTTCGCAGCTGAGCGGCCCTATCCCGTACAGGCTATAGAGGGAGAATCCTATTATGCCTCCGGCCGCGAAAGGCTCTATGTTCGGCGCGTAGAGCATGGAGTATGCGTTGCCCACGGTCTCTTTGGTCCACTCGCACGAGAGGTCCGAACTGGGGCCTTCATCGAACATCGTGTAAATTATTATGGAGGGTTTTGAATAAACCGTGCGGTTGTCCCGTATATATGTCTTGAGCACGCTCTTTGAGAAGTTCGAGGCGCGCCATATCATGTCCTTCGGGTTGCAGTCGCTGAAATAATGGGAATTCAGCCCGTAGGCTACAAGGTCCGGCTCGCTGCACTGGCAGTCCATGAAATAGCTCCTGGTGAGGTTGTACTCGCTCGTGCCGTTGAGCTTCACGCCCAGCGCGACCAGGCAGTTCGGGCAATTGCTTCGTATCGCCTTTATCTGGTCTGAGATGTTGTAATGGTACATTTTTTCTTCATCGTCGGTTAGTTCTGCATCCGTCACTATTATCACCGGCCCGGCGCCCTTGAGGGCCGCGGCTATTTCCGCTGTGCGCGTGATGTTTATGTTCCTGGGCTGGCTGTAGAGAACGTAAACAGGTATCACGCCCTTGTCCAGCAGGCACTCGGCGCGCTCCTTCGCAGGCAGCGGGTAGGTCATCTGCTTGTTGGCTACCAGCCATTTCACGCTCATCTGCATCGTGTTGTTGCAATACGTGTTGGCGTCAGCGAAGGAGAGGAACGAGGGCCCCGCACCGACCATGAAATTGCGCACCGAAGCGTTTGCAGGTGTGTGGAGCTTGGTTATTTCGTAGTACCTGGTTTCGTTGCATTCGGCGAAATAGCACACCCCGCCTTTCAGGGAGGATTTGTAGAAAAGGTTGAACGGGAATGAAGGGGCGCTGACGTTCTCGCAAATCATGCCTATGCACGAGCCGTTGTGGAATCTGGCCAGGTCCTGGGACGCGTTCATGGTGAAGTTCTGGGGCTTCATTTCTCCGGCAACGCCACGCATGGATTCGCTCAAATCGCTGTATGCGCAGCCTGAGGAGAGCAGGAGCGCGAGGAACGATAGCGCAAAAAATGAGATGGTCGTGTTTTTCATATAATCATCCGCCGGCTCTGCCGCACTTCGGGCACAATCGCCCCCTTGTCACGTGGCCCACGCCGCAGTACATGCACGTGTGAACGTCAGTGGGGAATTTCGCGTACCTGTCCTTCAGGGCCGACCCGACCTTCTGGAGCATGGTTGCCTTGCCCTTGCGCGTCGCGGCCGCCTGCGCGAAATCCGGCATCTGGCCGCCTGCTATGTCTTCCTGGATGCTCTCCGCGGACCGGTTGGCGCTTTTCCTGATGCTCCTGTAAGCTTGGTATGCAGCCTGGGCTATCGGGACGCTCCACCCGAAAGGCCCTCCGGCAGCAAGAGCCACCGAGCTGGTGACTCCAATGGACAATTTCGATTCGCCGAGCCATTTGGTGCCCCAATAGGCTGCGGTGGGCCAGGAAAGGGGCGCCCACATTGGATTATCAAGCGGGCTGTAGCCGGTGAATTCCTGCTGGAACTGCAGCCTCTTCGCCTCAGCGGATATACCCCTGCGCGCCATCGAGAAAGAGGACTGCCTCTGGACGTAAGCGTCGTTCGCGTAGTAATTCCTCCACATCTCGCTCTGGGCCGCGCTTCCGCCCGTCACGTCGCTCACCAGGTAGCGCGCGTTCCTCGCGGCCATCTTCCCCTGTCCCATGTAATCAATGTAGGAAACGCCCGGGTTCGCGGTATCGGTTATGTACGGCGTGTACTGGCCTCCCTTGTATTGCAGGAAATCTTCTGGGACCTGCTTGAGCTGGGCGTAGGCTAATTCGCGGCCTGCCCTTCCGCTCCTCTGCGCCTGGGAGCCGTCCAGATAAGAGCCTATATACGGAATGTGGGAAAGCGCCGAGAACCATTTGTACTCGTTCAGCGGCTTGTTAGCGCTATTCAACAATTTATTGAACCTTTCAGATTTAGACTCGGCCCATTGCCCTCCGTTGTCCGTAGGGTCCAAACTCGGGAAGAAATACGAGATTAGATTGAGGCCAGGCGTTGCATGGATTGTGCGCGCGAGCATGTAGGCTGGTTTGAATTTACCCAACGTAAATATGGATTCTGCCGGGTTGAGGAGCGCTCTCCACTTCTGGGCGCCCGTGTACTCAACATGGGGCCAGGGTTCCATCAGGTCTATGTCCCCGCCAGGGCCGATATTCTTGTCCCATAAAGTGGGGTAGCCGTAAGTAGCGGTCTGGAAGCCCCTCATCATGCGCACGAACGGGCTTGCGAACGCCCAATTGAGCGTGTTCGCGCGCTGGTAGGTCTGCGCGAAGAACCAGGTGAGGGGCTTGAGGAACGTCCTTTCGCCCCCGAACTCGTGGGATTCGGGGTGCATGGCGCCGCCTCTGTGATAAAGGGTGTTGAGGTACCATTGGCGGCCCCACTGGGTGGAGCTTCCCCTCGGGTCCCTGGTCACGGAGTCCATCCACCCTATGAAGAAGCGCTGGAAGGAGTTCGCGTAGGCGTTGTAGTCCGCATCGAGCACATTTTTTTCGTAATCTGTGTAGCCCGTGTCGTCCAAAAATCCGCCGGACTTTATCCTTACCCTCATGTCGTGGCCGCGCTCCCTGTACAATTCGCTCACAGCGACGTTGTTGGCCATGGCCTCTGCCTGCGGCTTTCCTGAGGCGTACATCATCGGCTCCACGGTGTTCATTACTGCGTAGGACGCTTTCAGCAGGCCGCCGTAAAGGCTCTCCACGTTGGACCTGCCTATTACCTTGCCGAGAAGCTCGCCGAACTTGCCCACGCTCGGACCAATCCATTCCTTCGGGGAAACCAGTTTGAAGAAATCCATTTCCGGGTCCGACCATATGCTCTTCCAGTCGTGCGTGGTCTGGCTGAATTGATAGAGGAAGGTGAGCTTTATCTCAGCAGGGGCATCGGAATTTTTGAGCAGGTTCTTCGTGTGCTCCACTTCCTCGCGCGTGAGCGCCCTTATGGGCTGCAGGTTCGGGTCCACGCGCTGCCACGCGTTGAGCAGTTTGCTCTTCTCATCTTGGCTCATTTTTGAGCCGGCAATTTTTGCAAGCAGCTGCTCCATTGAAGCGATTCCTGCTATATCTATGCCCATGCTACGCGCGATTTCCTCGAACGAATCCACGTATTCTTTGGGGGGCTTGTTCCTTAGCTTTCCCAGCGCGTTCATTTCCTCCGCGAGCGCAGCGTATTTCGGGTTGCTGGCCATTTCCGTGTAGTATTTCCCGAACTTGTTGAAGTCGAATGTGCGCTTCCCTTTTTCGTCTTCGAGCACGAATGTTCCGTTTATCACCCTGTCGAAATCGGAAATCACCATCCCTTTTATGTAGGGAACGTAACTGTAGTCGTGGGTGTACACAAAAGGCATCTTGGAATTCCTGAGCATGTCGTAAGTCACTGGCTTCTTGAGGAATTCCTCGAAGCTCTTCGCGTCGCCGCCTTCTTCCTTGTAAAGTTTTCTGAGCGCATCATTCGCTTTTGAATAGTAGTCCCAGGTCTCGTTGAAGAACTTGTACATGTCCACCCTTGAGAACCTGGTGAACGTGTCCGGCCTGGTGAACGAGCCGCTCGCGAAATCCCATTGGGAGCCGTTGAGCATGTGCGCGAGGCGGGTGTTCATGTGGGTTTCTATCAGGCCCCACGCGTCCTCCATCCTGGGCCGGTTAGCCCAGAATTTTTCCCCCCTCACTTCATGGAAAAGCGTGGCTTTCTGCCCGCCCATTCCTGGCAAACTTGTCCACGCGAAGTTCATGTTCGCGCGCCAGTTCTGGGGCTCCGGGATGCTTTCGGAGAGCATGGTGTACCACTGCTGCCTCTTGAGCGGGTTCGGGGTGGTCTCCTCTGCTTTCTTCTTCTCCTGCATGCCCACATTGAAAAGGAGGGCGGTCAATTTGTCAGGACCGCCAAGGCCAGCCAAAACATCGCCGCCGTGGCCGGTGAGGAAGGAACTCAAGTAACCGTTCATGATTTGTAAGAAAAGTTTCGCGTCGTCTTTACTGAAATTGAGGACGTCCCGAACAAAACTTTTTCTCACTGACTTTCCAGTAGCGATGTCGTATGAAGATACCAAATCGGCAGGATCGCTAGCGATCCATTTTTCAGTTTTGTTGGGGTCTTTGGTTTCATCAGGAGTTATGATGAATTTTCCATCGTGGCCTATAATGTGGCTCCCTATTTTCAAGAACGCGAGCTTGAACGCGTCAGCGACTGCAAAATGGTCGTATGACTTGATTATATCGTCTTCCTTGCCTTCCGGCAGCTTGAGCTTGCGGGCAGAATAGCGCTCCTTCATGAAACCCAGGTATTGCTGCTGGTCCAGGTACTCTTTCAGCGCGAGCCCGAGGAAGCCGAAATTGTGCCTTTCTTGGTTTTCCTCGTGTATGAAGCTGTTCCTTCCGGTCAGCACGAAAAATTTCCCGTTCTGGACTGAATCAAGGATGTTGACGTCATCCAGGTGGTGCTCCTTGCGCACCATCTCCACCAGCTTGGAGGTGCGGACGTGCTGCTGCTCGAAATCGTTCGCAGGCATTGCGTCTATCCGGCTCAATCTAGCACTGAAGCCGTTTATCTGGTCCATGAATTCCTGGTGAAGGATGATATCATCCACGCGCAAGTTTCTGGACTTTATCCACCCATCATAAGCATGCATCAGTTCCTCGGCCCTTTCCTGTGGAGAGCGTTTGTAATTCTGCATTATGCGGACCATCTCCGGAGGCAGTTCCATGCCTTCAAGGTGCTGCATAAACTCCGGGAGGCGGCCTTTTTTCATGAACATGTCCTTGAACTTGGTCTGGGATTCTATGAGCTCTGCTGCTTTTTCTGCGCCCACTTTCTGCCTGAGCTGGACAACAATCTCGTGCCAGAGTATGTTCATCGAGATTTCGTCGAAATAGGCGTCGCGCGCGTCATCGTAGAACCTTTTGCTGTAATCCTGCACCTGGAACAATTTCCCCAGGTTCATCTTCTTCGGGTCGGTCATGGAAGCGACTTCGAAGAGCTTCCTCTTCGGGTTCAGCCAGCCGAGCCATCCGCTCTTGGGCTTGAGGTCTTCCCCTGCTTTTTCCCGGGCGTTCAGCTTGCCATAGGTGCCTGTGCCCTGCATGGCCATGCGTATGGGCTTGGAAGCCGCGGCCTCTGTCATGAGGCGCCCGGTGCGCAACGAGTAGAATATGGAGCCGGCCGCTATGCCTATGAAAGTGCCTATCATGGGCACCTTGCGGACCTGGTTTATCACTGCCGAAACTATCTTGGGCTGGTCTCCACCCACGGTGCCCATCCCTTTCTGGAGCTTCTCGTTCGCGATGCGCTGGTCCATTACCATGAGGAGCTGGTGCGGGAACTCCCTTCCGCGCATCACGTCTTTCCAGTCGCCGGCCCTCGCGGCCATCACCAGTTCCTTCTCGTCCATTGTGAGTATCCTGCGCCAATCCCCGCCCCTTGCAGCCTCTGCCTTCGCGAAATATTTTTTTATCGGGCTAATCCCAGAGGAATCTATCAGCCTTTCAATGTCCCTGCGCAGCCTTCCTCCGAAATCGAACTTCGCGTGCCTTGCAATCAGCTTGTCTATGTATCTCTGGTCCCACTTGCTGGGCATGCTGAGCCTTATGTTTCCAGCCCCGGCTATCAGGCTTCCATAGCTCATGGTTTTGGGCTTGGGTATGCGGGGCACGCTTATGTCCATGTACGCGAGCGGGCTCTTTCCGCTGTAGTACATGGAGGCGAGAAGAAGCCCGAACATTATCATGCCTGCGAGGCATTCGGCCCTGGTGGGGTCGAATATGGCGCGGTTCTGCAAAGCCTGGGCTATCGCGTTGAGCCCTCCTGCGTTAACGTCGTATATCACGATTTCATGGACCGTAGGCTGGAGCACCTGGTCCCCGCGGAATTCTATGTAAACCGTCACTGAGGAGCCGTTGTAAAGCGGGTATGGGATTGTGCAGTTCCCGTACCAGAATTGTTTTGTAACTTCTTGGGGTGGGTCCATCGAGGCGTCCATGTAGGTTATGGTTGTGGACCTGTCGGTGTGAATCGGGTAGCAGTCGGATATGTTCCGCTGCTGGCCCTGGCGGTCGTAATAGGTGAACCAGAGGGATGCGTTGTAAACCGGGTTTATGCTCATGTTCACGGTCACCGGGGAGCCGCCAGCCGGGTAGCCGGTGGAGCCCTCGAGTATCTGGTCGCCGTGCAGGAAACTCTGGACTTGCGCATCGAAATAGCCCATTCCCTGCGTGACGTTCATGGTCTGGTTCAGCGAGAAGAGAGAGGCTTCTATCGTCCCGTTGAATTCTGAAAGGCTTATGTATGTGGAGAAACAGGACGCGCAGGGGGTGGATGCGAAAAGCGCCGGAGCTAGCAAAAGAGCCAGTCCAAGCAGTGCGGCCTTGAGGAGGTTGCCCCTGAACATGTGTAGAATTAGGGGTTTCAGAGTTTTTAAATGTTCACTACGCGCGCATGCGTGCGTTCGGAGCGCGCTTGAATCAGTATTCGTCCAGCCTCTTCACATCCATTTTGTGGTGCCTCACTTTCTCCAAAGCGCTTATGTACGCCTGCGCGGCGTTTATCTCGGTTATGCACGCGATTCCCTTGTCCAGGCTCGCCCGTCTGATTCTAAATCCGTCCGTGCTGGGCCTCCCGCCTTTGCGCGGGGTGTTTATTATCAGCCCGACTTCGCCTTTTTTCACCAGCTCCAGGACATCAGGGCTTCCGGCGCCTATTTTCTGCACTATAAGCGGCTTTTCCATCTCCTGCGCTGTTCCCGGGGTTGCGTAAACCTCGAAACCCAATGAACGCAGCTTGCGCTCCAATTCACGCGCGAATTTCTTGTCTTCGTCCTTCAGGCTCACGAGCGCCGCGTTTTTCTTCACCACCAGCCCCGAGGCGGTGAGCGCTTTGTAGTAGGCCAATTCGTAAGAGGAGGAAATGCCCATGGATTCGCCGGTGCTCTTCATCTCAGGCCCCAAAGCCATGTCCAGCCCGGGAAGCTTGAGGAACGGGAACACCACGCTTTTCACGGAGTAGTGGCCGTTGTCCTTGTTTTCCATGCTGGGAAGCGGCTTCCCGAGCATGGCCGATGTGGCCATCTTGGCTAAATTTATGCCGCGCGCCTTGCTTATGAACGGGACCGTGCGGCTCGCGCGCGGGTTGGTTTCAAGTATGTAAACGGTTCCTTCGCGCACCGCGAACTGCATGTTGAAGAATCCTATTACGCCGAGCGACCTGCACAGCTTCTTCGCGTAATCGTCTATCGTGTGCTTGTTCTTATCGGTGAGCCGGATGGACGGGTAAACTATATTCGCATCTCCGCTGTGCACTCCCGCGTATTCTATGTGCTCCATGATTCCTGCGATGTAGATGCTCATCCCGTCGCTCACTCCATCAACCTCGCACTCTATGGAATTGTCCAGGTATTTGTCTATCAATACCGGGCGCTTCTCGCTCACCTCCACTGCCTCGTTTATGTATTTCTTCAGCTCTTCTGAGGAGTGTATTATCTGCATCGCGCGGCCTGCAATCACGTAGCTCGGGCGCACCACCACAGGGTAGGAGATGTGGGACGCTATTTCCAAAGCTTCCTGCTCGCTTCTCGCGGTCCCGTTCGCCGGCTGCGGAATCCCCAATTCGATTGCGAGCGAGCGGAAAAGCTCCCGGTCCTCGGCGATGTCTATTCCCTTCATGTCTGTTCCCAGGATTTTCGCATGGCCGTGCAGTTTCGCGGCGAGGTTTATGCTCGTCTGCCCGCCGTATTGCACTAAAACTTCGGGCATGCCCTCGTTTTCCAGCACGTTCAGCACATCCTCGAAAGTGAGGGGCTCGAAATACAATCTATCTCCAATGTCGAAATCCGTGCTCACTGTTTCAGGGTTGTTGTTAATCACTATGCTTTTCACGCCCATCTCTTTCAGCGCGAAGGAAGCGTGCACGGTGCAATAATCGAATTCTATTCCCTGGCCTATGCGTATGGGCCCTGCGCCCAAAATCGCCACTTTCTTCCCTTCGAGCTGAACCGCCTCGTTCTCGTGCTCGTAAGTTGAGTACAAATAAGGGGTTTTCGCCTCGAATTCCCCTGCGACAGTGTCGACCATCTTGTATGTCGGAAGTATTCCGGCCTCTTTCCTCATGCGCCTCACTTCCAGCTCCGGGATTCCTTTGAGCGCGCCCATGCGCGCGTCGCTGAACCCCATCCGCTTCGCTTCCCTGAACAAATCCGGAGTGAGAGGCGAGTTCGCTATTGTTTTCTCGAAATCCGCGAGATTTTTCAATTTTTTCAGGAACCACGGGTTGATTTTTGTCTTCGTGTGTATTTCGGAAACAGATGCTCCGTTCCTGAAGAGTTCGAGTATCGCGAACAGGCGCAAATCAGTGGGAGGGGAAAGATGCGCGCCCGGGTCTTCCATTTTCGGGAAGCGCGTGTCCAGGCTCCGTATCGCCTTTTGCATGGATTCCTCGAACGTGCGGCCTATGGCCATCACTTCGCCCGTGCTTTTCATCTGCGTGCCTATCCTCCGGTCTATGTGGGGAAATTTATCAAAAGGCCAGCGCGGGATTTTCACCACCACATAATCCAGGGAAGGCTCGAAGGATGCGGGAGTGGACTGGGTTACCGCGTTCTGCACCTCATAGAGTTTGTATCCGAGAGCCAGTTTCGCGGCCAGTCTTGCTATTGGATAGCCGGTTGCCTTGCTTGCGAGCGCGCTCGAGCGTGATAGTCTTGGATTAACTTCAATTACGAAATATTCCCCGGTCTGCTGGTTCAGCGCGAACTGGACGTTGCAGCTTCCCACTATCCCCAATTCATCAACTATTGCAAAGCTCGCGTCCCTGAGCATCTGGTGCTCTGGGTCGCTCAAAGTCTGGGAAGGCGCAACCACTATGCTTTCCCCGGTGTGTATTCCCATCGGGTCGAAATTCTCCATGTTGCACACTATGATTTTGTTCCCAAAGGAATCGCGCACCACTTCGTACTCGAATTCCCCCCAGCCGGCTACGCTTTTTTCCAAAAGGACTTCCTGCGTGGGGCTGAGCATCAACCCGTTTTCAAGGAGGGTTCCCAGTTCATCTTTGTTTTCAGCTATTCCCCCCCCGGTTCCGCCAAGAGTGTATGCAGGGCGCGAAATTATGGGGTAGCCGATTTGCTCTGCGAACGCGAGCCCTTCGTCTTTTGTCTTGACCGCCTTGCTTTCCAGGATAGGCTGGCTTATTTTTCGCATGCAGGAAGCGAACGCGCTCCT
>JBAZLI010000035.1 GCA_041650355.1 Candidatus Micrarchaeia archaeon
GCCGAGAAGGGGACTGGCATGACCGCGATGATAGACAGCGTGATTTACATCCCCAAGCGGGACGGCCGCGAAGCCATCCCGGAATTCATGGGGAACGAGATAGTGAGCGAAATCCATCTCAGGGTGATTCCTGGCGCGAACATAAGCGAGGCAGAGGAGGAGATAACTTACGAGCTCATGAGGCTCCACCACGTGACCGAGGACAACAAGGACTTCACGGTAATGAGCTCTGCCTACATAGCCGAGCAGGTGGGCAACATAACCGGGGCGCTCGGGCTTTTCCTGGGCGGGATAGCCGCCATATCGCTCTTCGTGGGAAGCATAGGGATTGCGAACACGATGTTCATGAGCATAATGGAAAGGACCAAGGAGATAGGGACCATGAAGGCTGTGGGGGCGAGGAACGCGGACATAATGAAGATATTCCTGATTGAGGCTGGCATAATAGGTATCGTGGGCGGGGTCATCGGGCTGGCGCTGAGCATCGCGGTCTCGTGGGGGATAAACCAGTTCGGGGTTCCCAGCAGCATAACGAACGAGGTGATGGCCGGGGCCCTGATTTTCTCGTTTGCAGTAGGATTGGTTTCGGGCTACCTGCCTGCGAGGAATGCGGCCGAGCTTAATGCGGTGGAAGCGCTCAGGTTCGAGTAGAGTTGAATCCGCGCAAAGCATCTTGAAGGGCCGGCGAAACCCATTTATTATAAAAAGAGCTGACGGATATTGTATTGGCATTCAGATGTATTTCAGATGTATAGATGGACAAAAAGGCGATGGTTGAAATGACGAGGATTGCGGTGATAGACCGGGATTTGTGCACGAACATCAAGTGCGGCTACGTGTGCGAGAAGGTGTGCCCGGTGAACAGGATGGGCAAGGAGTGCATAAAAACCGAGGAAAATGGGGTTTACCCGGTTATAAGCGAGCCGCTCTGCATAGGGTGCGGCATATGCGTGAAGAAGTGCCCGGTGCAGTGCATAAGCATAATCAACCTCAAGGAGGAAATAGGGTCCCCGCTGTTCCAGTACGGCGTGAACAAGTTCAGGGTGCACGGCCTGCCGCTCCCCAAGGACGGGGTTACGGGGCTCATAGGGAGGAACGGGATAGGGAAAACAACTTCCCTGAAAATACTCACCAAGCAGCTTATTCCTAATTTCGGCATAGCTTCGAGGAAGAAGCTGGATGAAGCAGAGGTGCTTGCGAAGCTCACCATGGACCAGAGGAGGTACTGGGAGGCGATGGGCTCCACCCAGAAGGCGAGCTACAAGCCGCAGAACATCTCGCAGATAAGCGAGATGTTCAAGGGGACCGTGAAGACGCTGCTCTCGAAATTCCAGGAAGGCAGGATGGACGAGGCGATTGAGAAGTTCGGGCTGGAGAAGATAATGGGCAGGAGGCTCAGCCAGCTTTCCGGGGGGGAATTGCAGAAGGTCGCGATAGCGGTCGCGTACGTGAAGGACGCGGACATCTACTTTTTCGACGAGCCTACTAATTATTTGGACATAGCCGAGAGGATGCGCATAGCGGTCGTGCTCAAGGATTTTTCGGAAAGCAGGAGGATAATGCTCGCGGAGCACGATCTGGCAATACTGGATTACGCGAGCGATTACGTTTACCTTTTCTGGGGCGACGAGAGCGTCTACGGGATGGTTTCCAGCGTGAAGAACGTGCGGAGCGGCATAAACGAATACCTCTCGGGCTTCCTGAAGGACGAGAACACCAAGTTCAGGGAGTACGAGATAAAATTCAGCAGGTTCAGCGAGAGCGAGCGGAAGAGGCCGGTGCGGTTCACTTACCCGGCGCTCGGAAAAAAATACACGGGGTTCGGGCTTTCGTGCGAAGCAGGAGACGTGAGGGAAGGGGAGATAGTGGGGATAGTGGGGAGGAACGCGCTCGGAAAATCAACGTTCGTGAAGATGCTGGCCGGGGTGGAGAAGCCGGACGAAGGGGAAGGCGGGAAGTTCAGGGTTTCCTACAAGCCCCAGTACATCAAGGCCGAGGAAGGCGTCGGGGTGGAGCAGCTGTTCGAGAAGAAGCAGCTGAATCAGCAGGTGCTCGAGGAGTGCAAACGCAGGCTCGGCGTGAACCGGCTGATGCTCAAGAGGCTGGAGGACCTTTCCGGAGGGGAGCTGCAGAAGGTCGCGATAACGCTCGCGCTCAGCACGGAAGCGGAAATCTACCTGCTGGACGAGCCTTCTGCGTTCCTGGATATAGAGCAGAGGCTCAACCTCGCTGACCTTTTGCGCACGATATTCTCGGATTCGCAAAAAAGTGCGTTCATAGTTGACCACGACGTGGTGTTCATAGACGCGGTCTCCTCGCGCCTGATAGTTTTTGACGGGGAGCAGAGCGTGAAAGGCCATGCGTCGGCGCCGATGGCCAAGAGGGACGGGATGAACTCTTTCCTGGAGCTGGTGCAGGTCACCATGCGCAGGGACAAGGAGAGCAACAGGCCCAGGATAAACAAGCCCGGGAGCGTGCTGGACAGGGAGCAGAAAGCCAGCGGAGAGTATTATTACCAGACGGAATGAGCAGCGGCCTGGGGCGCAGGCCTTGGGGAGTCGCCCGCGGAACGAGGCGCGAACCTCTGGGGGTTTAGCGAAAAGTATATAAACCCCTATGCCCCAACATATCATACGCTTTATGGAAATATTTAAAAGCTTATTCTAATTTCCAGCGCCTGGGCGCTGATCTGGAAAACATTGGGAAAACACTGAAAACAAGGTGGGATGAAATGGCTGAGAACAAATGCCCGGAATGCGGCGGAAAGAAGCTCATAAAGGATTACGAGAAAGGGGAAATCATCTGCGCGAGCTGCGGGCTGATAATAAGCGAGAACATCGTTGATTTCGGGCCCGAGTGGAGGGCTTTCGACGCAGAGCAGAAGGAGAAGAGGGCGAGGGGAGGGGCGCCGGTGAAGTTCATGAGGCCGAACAAGGGCCTCGTAACGGAGATAGACCAGTACAACAGGGACATAAGGGGAGTTAGGATATCCCCGAAGAAGCAGGCCCAGCTGTACAGGATGAGGAAGTGGCACAAGCGCGTAAGCATAGCAACTTCCATGGAGAGGAACCTCGCGATTGCGCTCGCGGAGCTGGACAGGGTGGCTTCCTCGCTCGGGCTGCCTGAGAACATAAAGGAGAGCGCGGCCCTGCTTTACAGGAAAGTGGTGAAGGAGGAGCTTATAAGGGGCAGGCTGATTGAGAGCGTCGTGTCAGCGGTGATTTACGCGATTTGCAGGATGCACGGGATTCCGAGGACGCTGGACGAGATTGCGAAGGCGTCCGGGATAGAGAAGAAGGAAATCGGGAGGGCGTACAGGTTCATAAAAGTGGAGATGAACATGGACGTGCCGCTCACTGACCCTGCGGAATACGTGCCTAAATTCGCGGCTGCGCTCAAGCTCGGGCCGCCGGTGCAGGAGGAGGCAGTGAAGCTCATAAAGAAATCCGTTAAGAAGGGGTTGATTTCAGGAAGGGGCCCCACCGGAGTTGCGGCCGCGGCGCTTTACATAGCGAGCGCGATGCACGGCGAGAAAAGGACCCAGAAGGAGGTCGCGGATGTCGCGGGGGTTACGGAAGTGACCATAAGGAACAGGTACAGGGAGCTCAAGAAGGAACTGGGCCTGAAGATAAACCTCTGACTTGCATTTCTTTTTATTTTTGCTTTTCTTCCTGGTTTTTATTTGTTCCATTCCTTATTCCATCATTGATGAGAACCAGATTTTCTGAGCTATGCAAATAGCGATGATTGGGACCTTGAGTTCTGAATTTACGCTGCGGTTGCCTCAGGCATCAGGCCGGTTTTCGTGATTTTGAAGGCAGGGAGTTCTGTTATCAATCTTTTTAAATATTCAATCCGAACTGGATTTGAGGTTTTCGATACTGATGGTCAAACACAAGATAATACCGCTTCCGGATGCGAGCGTGGGGAGGGTGCTCGGGCTGGTCGAAGTGCTGTATTCGTACGGGGGGAGCGTCAAGGTGTCGTTCCTGGGCGAGGAGCTGAGGATGGCGATAGATGAATTGGGCAGCGCCATTGACATGGGCGAGCTGTTCGGGCTCATGAAGGTGAAGGACGGGACGGTCACGCTCACTATCTACGGGGAAGCGGTCAGCCTTGGGACCGTGGATGACAAGAAGAGGATATTGAGGAAGCGGATATCCGAGGTGGAGCCGTTCAGGACCGCAGTGGGCATGCTGAAGGGAAGCGAATTCGTGAGGGAAGGCGAGGTTTTCACCAAGATAAGAGAGAGCTACCCGATAACTGACAGGGAGAGGTTCCACAAGCTTTTCGTGGGATGGGGAACCTACGCCGGCATATTCGAGTACAACAGCAGGGACAGCACTCTGTCAATTCCGCGCAGGCAGGACTGAAACGAATTCTGGATGGAGCGGGATGCATCGCGAGGGACAGAAAAGGCGCGCGCTGGAGCGCAATAAATCACGTGATTAGCGAGGTTATCTCGTCCACGTAGTCCTGGAACTTCCTGCTGCGCATGTCCTTGGGCTTTTCAAGGTCTATGCGCAAATCCGCCTTTATGTGGCCCGGCCTCTGGCTCAGCACTATTATGCGGTCGGCCATGTAAACGGCTTCCTGGACATTGTGCGTTATCAGGAGGAACACGTCGGGTTTCATTTTCCGGTTCTGGTAATAGCGCAGTATTTCGTTCTGGAGGTTGCGGGCTGTGAGCGGATCAAGCGATGCAAAAGGCTCATCCAGGACCAGTATGTCCGGCTCCCTGCACAGCGCCCTCGCTATCCCGACCCTCTGCTTCATTCCGCTGCTCAGGTCGCGCGGGTAGTTGTCTTCGAAGCCGTTGAGGCCCACGGCGGCCAGGTATTTGAGCGCCAGGTTGCGGCGTTCCTCCGGCGGCCTGGTTATGAGCGCCAGCTCTACGTTTTCCCTTACGCTTTTCCACGGGAGGAGCGCGAAATTCTGGAACACCATCATTATCCTCGGGTCAGGGCCGGCGATGGGTTTGCCATGGAAGAACAGGCCGCCGGCAGTGGGCTTTTCCAGGCCTGCGATTATTCTGAGGAGCGTTGTTTTGCCGCAGCCCGAAGGGCCGACAACTGCGATGGACTCGCGCTTGGTTATCTTGAGCGAAATGTCTTCTATGGCGGGTATGACCTTTCCTTCAACCACGTAAGTTTTCGAAACATCCTTCAAGCGAAGCTCCATCAAACCGCCTAAAACTTGTATTTGTAGCTTTCACGCACAAGAGGCCTCCATATTAGCTGGTTGGGAATCAATATTAATAATGTGATGCAGGAAACGGCGAGAAACACGCCGTCCAGGTTGCCTTGCACAGAGGACAGGGAAAGGAGATTCCCCAGGCCGGGCAAGTCGTAGGGCGTGCCTGCGGGGGAAATTATGAATTCGCTCACTATGCTCGCGTTCCAGCCTCCGCCGATTGCTTCCAGGGCGCCCACGAAAACTGCCGGCATTATTGCAGGTATGAGGAGGTGCCTAAGCCTTGAAATCGTCCCCATGTGGAGAAGTTTTGAGATGTCCATTATGTCGTCCGGTATGTTCTGGACTGCGCGGATGAGGTTGAAAAGGAGATACCATTGCATGCCTGTAAGGACCAGGAGCACTGATGCGATTTCAAGGGCAGCCGGAAGCCCTATCCTGTCTCCAAGAGTTTGTATTACAACGACCACGAGGACCGGGAAGATGGAGACTGCGGGTATGGACTGCCCCAGGTCAAAAACAGGCATCATGAACTTCATGACGTTTTTGTTGCGGGCGAAAAACAAGGCGAAAAGCGAGGTCCAGAACAGGGCGATTGCAAACGCCACCAGTATGCGGATTATCGAGCGTGCCATGAAAGAGAATATTGCGAAATCCTCTGCAAGGGAGGGGATGCGGAAGAGCAGGAAATAGAAAAATGCCAGTGCAACGCAGCCCGTGAGCACGTATGATGCAGTGCTGCTGACTGCTTCGTGCGAAGTGGAGCTCCACGGGGTCACCGAAAGCCAGTCGAGGATTTTTTGGGACTTCGCCTGGAAGCGTTCCAGGAGCCTGGAAAAGCTGGAATAGCCGTCCTCGAGCAGGCGCACCAGCCGGCCGTTTTCGGCTTCTGCGTCTGCATCGACAGTTACTGGCTGTATGGAATACGCGCGCGCCTTGCGGAGCAGAGGCTGCCAGAAATAGAAATCCATCGCGAATACCAGGAACGCGAGCGCTATTATCCCTATGAAGGAGTTGAGCAGATTGAAGGAGAATGCGGAGCGCGCTATGAATGCCCCCAGGCCCGGCAGGGCTATCTTTTCGTTTCCAAGGGCGAGGTATTCGCTTGCCACGAGGAAGTACCAGCCGCCCCCCCAGCCGGTTATGGAGCCGGATATGAATTGCGGGAGGGATATCGGGAGACAAACGTGTGTGAGGTAGCGGAAACCGTTCAGGTTCATCAACTTTGCGAGGTCCCTTATGTCGCTCGTTATTGAGGAGCCGCTTTCCACTACCGCAAAGACCACGGCCCACGTCATGGATGTGAAGATGAGGAATATTGAGGAAAGCTCCTGGCCGAGCATGCCTCCGGGGAATGTGAGGACGAAAAACATTATGGCGAACGGGAAAAATCCCAGAATCGGGACTGCCTGGAGCACGTCAAGGACCGGGAATATGAATTCATAGGCTTTTTTGTTGTGTATGATGAGTATGCCGAAGATGAATGAGAACAGTATGGAAAGCGCGTATGCGCTTGCCATGCGTATGAAGCTGCGGAAGGCGAAATAGATGAGCTCGAAGGCCTCCGGGCCCATTGCCAGGAAAGCAGCGGAGAAGAAGGCTACCAATAAGAGCATGAAGTACCTTCTGCGCATGAGGTAGAGCAACTGCGGGAATCTTTATATTTGTATTTGCAATTATTTTGGCCCGGCGGGGCAATCTGCAAATCCGGCCCGGCTGGAGCCTGCTTGGGTCAGATTGCGAATTTGCCTGCGTTGTCCCTCAGCCCCTTCAGCCCTGGCAGCTCGTTCCCGCTCAGGTATTCCACCAGAGCTTTGCCCGAAAGCGAGATGTATCCGAACTTCTCCTTCGGGATTTTGAATTTTTCAATCGCGGTTATCGTGTGCCCTCCGCCCACCAGGGAGAAGCCCGGGGCCCGGGAAATAGTTTCCAGGACGTGCCTTGTGCCGAACTCGAATTCCTTCTGTTCGTAAACTCCAGCTGGGCCGTTCACGAATATGAAATCCGAGTCGAGGATTATCTCCTTGTACCTGAGCAGGGTATTTTCGCCTATGTCGAATATCATGCCGCGGTCTATTTCATTCACATTGCAGTCCACGCGCTTGCCCAGCACGTTAAGCCCCACGTCAACAGGGACCACTATTTTGTCCTTGTGCTTTTCGAGCATTTTCTTCGCTCCTTCAGCGTGCTTTACCAGATCCGTCTTCACCAGGTAATCCAGGGATTCGCCTATCTTGTGGCCCTGCGCGTAGATGAAAAGGATTGAGAGGGCCCCGCCCAGGAGTATTTTGTTCACCCTTCCGCTCGCGAGCCAGCGCTCCATGACCCTGAACGAATCCTCCACTTTCGAGCCTCCGAAGAAGAACGTGATGTTTTCCGCGCCGTCCATCAGCTTGAGGGCTTCGAGCTCGTCGCTCAGGACTTTTCCTGCCGCGCTCGGAAGGCAGTTCGTGAAGCCCACTACGCTCGCGTGGGAGCGGTGCGCGACTGAGAGCGAATCAAGGATGAAGTAATGGCCGAGAGGCGCGAGCGCCCGCACCACTTCGGGGACTTCGCTTCCGGATTTGGTTTCGTCAGGAAGAATGCGCACGTTGTTGAGCAGCAGGACCTCGCCATCCCTCAGCTGGGCTATAGCTTTCTGGGCCTTTTCCCCTGCGACATCGTCCACGTAATAAACAGGCGTCCCGAGCTCCTTTTCAAGAAGCTTCGCGTGCTGCTCCAAGGCGATGAAGTCGTCTTCGCCCGCCCTGCCCTGGTGGGCCAGGAGGACCACTTTCGCGCCAGCGTCGCGCAGGCCTGCTATGCTTTTCGCGTGCGCGAGTATGCGCGGATTGGACTGCACCTTCCCGCCTTCCACCGGCGAATTGATGTCTATGCGCTTGAACACCACTTTCCCTTTCAACGGGAGCTCGTTGTATTTTCTCATGCGGACACCTTTGCGGGCAAAAATAGCAAATGAAATTCAGGGGTGAAGAATAAAAAACCAACTGATGGAGCGTGCGGAAGCGAGGGGATATAAAGGTTCTATGCGTTGTAATTTATAACTTTTGGAGGTTTTTGCATGAAGCAGATTGGAAAGAATCCTGAAGCGCTGGACTCTTCGGGCCGGATAACCAAAGTCCGGAACATGTGGAAACGCACTATGCGGTTTTTGCAGGGAAAGCACAGGCTGGACAAGGAGCTCATATGCGTGCTGAAGGACAAGGAACTGACCAACGAGCAAAGGATGTGCAAGGTAAAGGAACTTATTTATGACGGGGCAGACCCGAACGCAAAAACCAAGAAGGAAAGGAGCGCGCTCGTGCTTGCGGCGAACTGGAACATGCGCGAGATTGCGGAGTTCCTGATTCAGAGCGGCGCGGACGTGAATATGCGGGATGGAAGCGGACGGAATGCGCTCATGCTTGCATGCAGGAAGGGCCATGAGGGCATGGCCGGGCTCCTGCTGGAACATGGCGCGGAAATTGATGCGCAAAACGTGAGGGGATGGACTGCGCTCATGCTCGCCGCGCGGAAGGGAAAAAGCAGGACTGTGAAGATGCTGATAAATGCCGGAGCGAACTTGGAGGCGAGAAACCGCGACGAAGAAACCGCGCTTCTGATAGCCGTAGGTGCCGGGCATTTCAGTTCGATGTGCGAGATTATCGAGGCGGGCGGAGATGTGAACGCAAGCTACAGCAAAGGCAGGAATGCGCTTCTGCTCGCAGCTGAACGCGGGGACGCGGAATGCATTAGATTTCTCGTGGAAAAAGTCGCGGACATTGACGCCAGGGACAAGGAAGGGGCGAGCCCGCTCGCAGTGCTGGTCGGGAAAGGGGAGCTGGAGTTGGCCAGACTGCTGGTGGAAAGAGGGGCGAACGTCAATCAGGAAGACAAGGAAGGGGCGAGCCCGCTCATAAGGGCGGTAAATTCCGGGCTCGCCGAGATGGCAGCCTTCCTCCTGGAAAAAGGCGCCAAATCCAACAAGCAGGATGGAGCCAGGAGGACCGCGCTCGCGATTTGCGCGAAAGAAGGGTTTGTGGAGATTGCGCGAATTATTATTGAATAC
>JBAZLI010000036.1 GCA_041650355.1 Candidatus Micrarchaeia archaeon
GCGCTTTCCGGAGCCGAGGCAAGGCTGACGCCATTATAGTCGCAGGGGACGTTTTCGACACGAAGATACCGAAGCTGGAGACGCTCAAGCGCGCGGCGGACATGTTTTCCGGGAGAAAAAAGCCCATATTCATAATACACGGGAACCACGAGCGGAGAAGCAGGGACATGACCAACCCGGTCCAGCTCCTTTCGAAACTGGCCGGAGTGAAGTACGTGCACGCAGGGACCGAAATCATCGAAGCCGGAGGAGAACGCGTCTCGATAACGTGCATGGGCAGCGTCCCGGAGGATGTGGCGAGGGAGGCGCTGAAAAAGGTGCTGGCCCTGCCGGTTCCTGGCGCAGATTTCAGGATTCTCATGATTCACCAGTCCATAAAGGAGCTGGTTTACGGCGGGGAAGACGAGCTTTCGCTGGATGATTTGCGCGACCTGGAATTCGACTTGATAGTGGACGGGCACATACACAAATACCACTCCGAACTGGACGGGAAACTGCTCATTCCCGGGAGCACCGTAATCACCCAGCTCAGGAACGACGAACAGGGCGAAAGGGGCTACATTTTGTACGATACCGGAAAAAAGGAGCACACCTTCCAGCCCATAGCGAGCCGGCTGTTCTTCTATTCGGAAGTCGCGCTGGAAAACGCGGCGCTCGAGGACGCGAAAAACTCGGTGCTGGAAAGAATCCAGGGGCTGAGGGAGGATCACGAGGGCGCAATAGTGAAAGTCAGGATTACCGGCACGCTGAAGCATGGCCTTTCTGCAGGCGATTTCTCGATTTCATGCCCCGAAGGCGTTTTCGTGCAGAACGCGCTGGACAGCGAAAGCGCGGCAGATAAGATAAAAAAGCTGCGCGAGAAGAGCGAGGATGGCGTTTCAGTCAGGGAAGCCGCGCTGAAGAGGCTTGCCCAGAAAGTCAGGGGCAAGGTGGCGTTCGACCCTGTCGAGATGTTCGAAAAGCTGGCGGAAAGCGCCGATGCAGGGCAGGAATGCCTCGAGGCAAGGAAGGGTGCTTAGCATGACTGAATCCAAAGTGCTGTATTCCAATCCAAGGGAGGGGATGCCCAGAGTTTCCATAATCATGCCCACGCTGAACGAGGAAAAATACTTAATCGAGGCCCTGGAGTCCATAAAGAACCAGGGGGACCGCATATCCTATGAGCTCATAGTGATTGACGGGGGCAGCACCGACAGGACGATTGGGATAGCGAAGAAATACGCGGACCTCATACTGCACGAGCCCGTGAAGAAGATAGGGGTCGCGAGGAACACAGGGGCGTTCAGGGCCAGGGGCGAGTATCTGGTTTGCGCGAACGGCGACACGATCTACGCGAAAGGTTGGCTCAAGAACATCATAAAGCCGTTCGAAAAGAGGAACATCGTCGCGGTCACCGGCAGAATACTCCCCAAAGACGGGGACATTGTGGACAAGGTGTTCGCGAACAGCATACTACACCCCACTGCATACCTGCTTTCCAAGGTGAAGATGCACTACGTGGATTCGTCGAGCATGGCCATGAGAAGGGATATCTTCCTGAAAGTGGGGGGCTTCGACAGCAAGCTCAAGAGCGGGGAAGACACCGAACTCTTGAAAAGGATGAAAAAACACGGGAAAATAGTGTACGCGAAGGACTCGCTGGCGCTTGTCTCGATGCGCAGGGTGAAGAAATGGGGCAAGGCGTATTACATGTATTTCCACACCACGAATTTCCTCAAGGCCCACCTGCTGGACAAGGGCCACGACCGCTACGAGCCAATCAGGGAGTAGAGAAGCTGAAGCCCGGCTTCACAGCCATGTTTATGCAGAAATCCGAGCTGTCGCGCCTGAAGAAAAGCAGCTGGCCCTTGTTCCCCGTAACCGCTCCTTCTATTTCCCTGGCTTCCTCGAACGCGGCCGGGACCTTGTGAGCGAGCGCATTGACCTTCATTTCGCCCTCGACGCCGCTGAGCAGCCCGCTTTCTATTATTCTGGACACGCATTGCTCGATGCGCTCCCTCTGCGGGCCAATTTTGAGAAGCTTCATCTTCTGCGAGGAAGTCACGCCGTTCCTCAGCCCGAATGCCTGCTGGGCCGCGTATTCTATGGAGTACGCGGATTCGGCGTCCTCTGTCCTAGCTATCTCAGCGAAAAAGTCCGCGCCCTGCTCGGTTACGCGCTCGTGCAGGCGCGCTGTCCGCGTAACGCCGCACTTGAGCACATGGGCGAATGAGGTTACATAAACGCTGAACTGCTGCCCGCGGAACTTTTCGTAAGCCGCCTCGAATCCAGCGTAATCAAGGCGCGTGTACATCCTTGATATGTCCCTGGACGCGCAGGGCGCGCATTGCTTCTTTCCCGGGAACAGGATGGGGCAGCGGTGCATATGCTCCCCGTCATTGTAGCCAGTGCAAAACCTTTCGGCGCTGAACGAGAGCGAGAGCTCGCCTTTCAATTCCGCGGCTTCGGGTCCCCCTTCCCCCCAGAAGCTGAGCGTGCCCTGGAGAGGAAGGAATGAAATCATGTGGCCGCGCATGCTGGATAGATGCTGACGGAGGTTAAAAAGGCGCGAGGGCGTGGTTTCCAATGGTTTTTATACCTTCCAGGGCGTATAAGCACATGGACGAACACCTGAAACTGCTCAACAAAGCAGAGGTGGAATTCAGGCTCCTGAACCCGATGGTGGAGCTTTCTGTTCCGGTCCAGTCATTTTTTCCCACCATGCTCGCCATAAACGCCGAGCTCATGGCTGAAAAAACAAAGGAGGCCGGGCTGAAGATGCACAAGCTTGTGGAAAACACCAAGGGATTCGTGGGCAAAAGCGAGAGGCAGCAGAGTTCCTTCCAGAAGCCGGACAAGCAGGAAATAGCGAAAGGCGAAACAGAGACGAAAACCTACTGCCTGGTATATTTCAACCCCGAAACCAGGAAAAGCGAGATTGTTGAGGGAGAAGTGTCGCTGCAATACGAGGACGAGACCCAGCAGGTGATAGAGGAGGGGCTGGGGCAGAGGTCTGCATACAATATATACTCATACATAGCCACGCCCATGATAAAGGAGTACGTGGACGAGGCTGTGCTCAGGGAGATAATGGATAAAATAAAGATTGAATCCCCGGACCCGTTCGGAGGGGGCTCGGCGGTAATTGTTGCCCACGAGGACATAAAGGGCCAGGTTGCTGAGAAAAAGGAGGGCGAGGCAAAGGCCGAAGCCGCGAAAGCGCAAACTGTGCATAGTGCGCAGCTAGAAATTAAAAGCGCGGCAGCAGTCAGGCAGGCCGAGATTGTCGCGGTTCAGCCCGCAATAGCGCCACCCATTCAGGTAAAAAATGAAAAAATGGATGGTAAAAAGGCCGAGATTGTCGCGGTTCATCCCATAAAGATAAACTACGCCGCCTTGGACAAGAAGACACTTGAGAAGTACGGGGAAAAGATAATAGCGCTGGAAGTAGCTGAAAAAAGGAGAATAGGTGTTGAGGAACAGCTTTCTACGAACATCGTGGTTGTTGATTCGGTGGTCAGGAAGCTCGAATTGCCCGGGGCCGACAGGCAGAAGCTGGTGGAGGCGCTGCCAGTCCTTACCCGGGCCAGAGTGAAGGGACTTATCAGGAAGAATAAAAGAACGACTAAAAAGCAGATAAGGGATTTCCTGCTCAAGGACTCGCAGTTCCTCAGGGCGGTAAAAACAAAAGTCGGAGCGATGCGCGTCACCGACATTTTTAAGGCCGTGCTGAAATTGAAATGAAAGGGCTACTTCTTCGCCCTTATGTCCTTTCTTTTTGGCCTCATGAACCTGGAGCCGCAGTTCCTGCACTTAGCGACTCCCTTCTTGTTCCTGGTCTTGCATTTCCTGCATATCACTATCTTGATTATTTCAGCGTCAGCTTCTGCGAATTTACCCATATGAAATCACCTGATATGATAGAGAATGTTATTGAATCGGCAAACTTTAAAAATAATGCGATGGGAAATTCTTCCTTATTCTGATCGAGGCACGACCAATTTGTCTTCATAACGACCTATTCTTCGTCGAAACGAAGAATGGTCCATATTTCGATGCGTCGAAATATCGGACAAACGGTCCATAAAGTCGTTGCGATGACTTATCGGACGGCGAAACATCCTTGATATGCACTGGAAACCACCCGTCATTTTTCCTATATAAAGCTGCGACATGTTCAGAAATTCATGCGTGCTTTGAGGGCCTGGAAGTATCGCCTCTATCCAACCAGAATGCAGGAAGTGCAATTGGAAGAGCATCTTGGTGCATGCAGAGTTCTTTGGAATTCCCTGCTTGAATATGTAAAAACTTACTATCAGCAGACGGGGAAATTTCCTTCAAGAAAGCAGCTTTACGCGATTGCCAAGCCAGACTTCCTCTTCTCTCAAGTGGCCCAGAATGTGGCAGACCGGCTGCACAAAGCCCTGATGCTGATGGTGAAAATGAAAAAGGCAGGACGGAAGGCTGGATTTCCAAGATTCAAGTCTGAGGAACGCATGAGGTCTTTTTGCTACCCCCAATTCGGCTTCAGGCTCAACGGGAAGAAGCTTGAGCTCTCAAAAATCGGCGCCATAAACATCAAAAAGCACAGGGAATTGGAAGGAGAAATCAAGACCCTCACGATAAAAAAAGCGCGATCTGGCAGATGGCACGCGGTTTTCATAACCGAAAAAGAGTTAACACCTGCAAGTAGAGATGGAGAAAGCACGGGGATTGATTTGGGCATAGAGAATTTCGCATATTTAAGCAACGGTGAAGTGATTCCCAACCCCAGACATCTCAAGCTGGGAGAAGAGCGCCTGAAAAAGGCGCAGCAGATGCTCTCAAGGAAAAAGAAGGGGAGTGGCAACAGAACAAAGGCCAGGCTGAAGCTGGCAAGGGCGCACGAGGCGCTTGCAAACAGGAGAATGGATTTCCTCCACAAACTGAGCAAGAAGATTGCTGGCGCATACTCGCTCATCGCACTGGAAAACCTGGACGTGAAAGGGATGTCTGGCTCTTTCCTTGCAAAGCACATACTCGACTGCGGCTGGACAGGATTCATCCACATGCTGCGCTACAAAGCGGAAGAAGCTGGTGGCGCAGTAGTGCTGGTTGACCCTGCCAACACTTCACAAAGATGTAGTAGCTGCAGTCGAGTTGCAAAAAAATCGCTTGCAGAAAGGTGGCATAGTTGCGCATGCGGCGCTTCAATGCATCGGGACCTCAATGCAGCAATAAACATACTCCAACGAGCTACCGGCGGAACGCCGGGAAGTCACGCTCCCGGAGAAGCTATCTCTACCCATTATAAAGTCAATGGGCAAATATCTTCAGTGAAGGAAGAAGCCCACGGCTTCAGCCGTGGATAGTTCACATATGTGCCGAGAGCCAATATATTCCGAAGCCTCAGTAGCTCAGTGGATAGAGCGCCTGTCTTGTAGCCCTTTTCCGCATTCGAGAAAGCGTTAACGGAAAAAGCCGGAAAACAGGAGGCCCCGAGTTCAATTCTCGGCTGGGGCTAAAACGTTTTTTAATTAAAGCCTGGGAAATAGGTTCATGAAAGTGTTCATTTTCCATTGCTGGGGCGGGAATTCGCACGACTGCTGGCGCGGCTGGCTCGCGGACCGGCTGCGCGAACAAGGCATCACGGTCGTAGCTCCTGAATTTCCTGACACGATGCACCCGAAACTGGAAGAATGGCTCAAGGAGGCGCGCGGGAACGTGAATAAATTCGATGAGGATTGGGTGCTGGTTTCACACAGCCTGGGAGGGCCTGCGATACTGCGGCTTTTGGAATCCTTCGGGGAAAGCGAGCGCGTGAAAGCTGTGATAATGGTTGCCGCGTTCGCCAAGGACCTGGGAATTCCGGAAATAGAAAGCTTTGTCAATAATGAATTCAATTGGGAAAAAATCAGAAAGGGCTCGAAAAAATTCATCATCATCAACTCGGACAATGACCCGTTCATACAACTTGGGGAAGGAAAACGCGTGGCGCAGCTTCTCGGCGCGGAGCTGACAGTCGAACACGGGGCCGGCCACATCAACGAAGGGGCAGGATTTACTGAATACCCCCGCGTGCTTGAACTCATACTGAAGCAGAATCATCCGTAATAATTCGGCGGCTTCTCCTTCACCTCCGGCTTTATTTCCCCGCCGTAAATGCTCACTATGAGGCTCCTTACCTGGAGTTCCATGGTGCGCATGAGTCCGTGGAAAATAGCGAACGGGGTGTTTGACGGGTTCGCGTTCCCGACCATCACGGTATTCAGAGTTATGCTCTGCTGGTTGCTCGGATTGGGCTTGCCGTCGCTGTAGGTCAGCACGCACTGGTAAAAATTTCCATGGAGCTCTTTGGCGAAAAAATTCCTGAGTTTATCTTCCAGTTCCTTTGGATTCATACCACCACCCGGGAGAATATTGGACGCAGAAATTTAAAAGAGCCCGTGTAGGAAAAGGAATGCCTGGTTTTCTGAGATAAAAAAAGTGCGGGAGGATAGCTGAGGGCTACGAAAAAAGGCTGCGGTTAGGCAGCAAAATCAGTTAGATTATCTCTTTTTTCCTTTCTTCTTTGCTTTCTTTTTTGCTGCCATCAGCAATCACCGGATAAAAACTCGCACGAAATCTATATATATGTTTGCGTGAAATCCGCGCAAAATGATGAGAAAAATAAGTTTATGCGCGTTTTTCTTTTCAAAAACTCGCGCGTCTGGAAAAAAATTATGGACTCAGGGGGAAACGCGGAGTTTTCGGTTTTCCGTTTCCAGTTCCGTTTTCACGAAACCGAAAACCCGAGACCGGAAACTTCTTTCGCACCCCCAGCCTTCCGCACGCCAAGCGGACGCTCTGCTGTTGAGCTATAAGCCCACAAAATTCTGCAAAAAGCAGAAAAAAATTATGAAAATCAGGATGGGGATATGAACACTACGCTGTCCCCGCGCAACAGCACGGTCCCGAGGCCCTTCTTCTCCTCGCCGTTCACGAACTGCTTCGCGTTCTCGAGCACGATGTTCATGTGCACATCGTACGCGACCATGGTCCCCTGGAATTCCACTCCTCCCTTGAGCCCTATTATCACGGTGTTGTTGAGCGAACCGTTGAGCACGTCGAAAGGCCTTTTCTCTGGCATAGTTTCACCTTCAATAAAAAACTAAAGCTCTCAAGCTTCGTCTTTTTTCATCTCAGTCAATATTTTTAAACCTCGGCATTTTTTATGTGCTCCGCGGCACCCTGCCCGGCGGGCTTCATCAGCACCACTATGTCCGCCGTGTTCTTCAGCGCGACCGAGAATGCGAGGTCCGACGCGACTATTATCGCGCCCCTCGCGTACTTCTTGGCTTTTCTTATCACAGGAGTGAAGTCCGTGTCGCGCGTCATGAGCGCCAGCACGTCCGTGTCCTTGTCCATTATGTACTCCATCGCCTCTGTCGCCATCGTGACATCGACGTCCCCGGTGGTAATCTCGACCTTGAAGCCCTGGTTCACCATCGCCTCGATGAGCTTGTCTGAAGCGTACTGGTCCAGGTAGATTTTGGCGATGCGTATGTCCCCGTACTTCTGGAGCTCCCGCTTCACTTCCCGCAAATCTATCCCAATCCCCTTCCTTATGCTGTTCGGCCCGTCAATCAGGAACACAATCTGCTTTCTCCTGCTCCTGCCTATGAGCCCGTCAAGAAGACCCATGATATCACCTAGATGTTGAAAAATCCGGCCGCATTGCGGGCAGTACGGGCTGCCACGACCCCCTTGTCCAGCGATTTGACTTCCGCGACGTAATCTATCGCGCGCTCGACATCGTAAAAAGTTCGTACAACGTAGGGCGAATCAGTTTCAACAACTATACTTTCTAGCTCCAAACTGTTTATAATCTTTTTTCTTTCCTTGGAATGGAGCGGCGTGAAAGAGATGAGCGCGCCCAGGTCCAGCGCTTTCTCGGCCTCTTCCAATGTCCCTGAAAAGAAGTGCATCATTATCCCGTTCGAAAATTTCCTTTCCTTCAGCGCATCAATCACTTTTGATTCGGCGTCGCGCGAATGAATCACTATCGGAAGCCTCATCTCCTCTGCAAGCCCGAGCATCCTGCTGAAAACAATTTCCTCCTTTTTCACATCTTCGGGATTTTTCGCCCAGTGGAAATCGAGCCCTATCTCGCCTATCGCATTGGGTCTGTGCTTTTTTATCTCCTCCACCCACGAATCGAGTTTCTCTACGCCCTCCTTTATCGCGCTCTGGGGCGCGATTCCAAGCACGTAGGGGATTTTGTACTGCGCGGCTATCGCGGCGTTTTTGATGTTCGAAGAATGCGAATATCCAACGGTTACCGGAAGCCAGCCTGGCTTTATCTCAATATGCTTGTAGCAGTCCAGGTGCGCGTGCGCGTCTATTATGGGCAGTGTCATTTTTTGGCCTCGTGCGCCCCGATGCTGTAGATGCTCCATCTGAGCGTTTTTTTGCTTTCCAATTCGCCTGCGATCTGTTCGAGAAGCGATTTCTTTACTTTCATATAACTTTCCTTTTCATATTCCGCATTCCCTATGGCGTTCCTCATGCTCTTGACGTTGAAGCAGAACATCCCGTTGCTCAACCCTTCCACGTTGTGGCAGAAATAGAGATCGCTCGAGTTGTATACCGAATCGGCTTCAAACGTCCGTGCGACGTTCTGTGAGTAATGAGTGTTTATGCACGCGGAACCCGCGAAGACGCACGAGCTGCCGAAGATGTTGACAGACTCGCGGGGCCAGAACGAATATCCGGAATTCTTTGTGAGGACCGCCATGACTGTCTTGTAGCCGTTGGTCGCGTTCGCGCACACTATCGGCGCGTCCAGGTTGGCGCAATTTTCAGAATAATACAAGGAGAGGTATGCGATGCGGCCCGCGCTCCTCACCATGCTGGCCAGGTTGCCGCTCAAATCCCTCTTCTCCAATGTCAATGCGGCGAGTTGCTCTTTCTCAGTCCCCACGAATATAGGGGGGAGATTTTCCAGCGCCCAGTATTTCTTGACCACGTACACGTCCTCTCCGCTGGCCGGAGAGCGCTCGACGGCTATGTCGTAGAAGTCGACGTTGCCGGTCAGCCATTTCCCGTAGGCGTCTATCCGCCGGAGCTCCCTGCCGAGCAGGACCGCGCTCGTGGAGCGCCATGCCTTTTCCACCTCCTTCTTGGCTTGGACAGGGTCGCAGCCCGCGGCCGGGACCGGCTTCAGCTTCCTAGGCAAGGCGCTTTTGGGTGCCCGCAGCACGTCG
>JBAZLI010000037.1 GCA_041650355.1 Candidatus Micrarchaeia archaeon
CATCCTCGCCACGTGCGCCAGCGTGGAAGTCCCGACCTTGTTTATCAAGTCCCCCATCGAGCTTATCGCGTCCGCGCCCACGATGCACAAGTCCGCGTCCTTCATGAACGTGTTCATAGCGCCGTCCACGGCCAGCGTGGTCTTTATCCCATATTCAGCAAGCTCCCTTGCCGTGGTGCGTCCCTGGAGCCGCGGCCTGGTCTCGAGTGCGACCACCTCGAATTCCACGTCCAAATCTTTCGCCCTTTTCAATATTCCCGTAACAGTGGAGCTGTGGCAGTGCGTGATTATTTTTCCGCCCTGCGGCACGAGCCTCGCGCCGTATTCGCACACTTTTTTGTGGTCCTCCTCCATTTTTTTGAAATATGAAGCTGCTTCGCGCACCACCGTCTTCTTCAGCGCCTCCACGTCCTGGGCCGGCTTCGTCTTTATCTGCATGTATGTGAACTTCACAGCGTCGCGTATCGCGTTCCGCATCATCGGCTCGGTGGGCCTTGCAGAGGCGAGCGCATCGCCCACCTCCAGAAGCTCCGAGTACAATTCGTCCCTGCTCTTAGCCCTGGATTTTATCACTTGCAGTATGAGGGCCTCCACCGCGCTTTTCGCGACATTCCTGGCGCCCTGCACCTTCAAAGAGGAGATATCCTTCACTATGCGTTCAATCTGCCGGTCCATTTCCACACACCTACAAAAGCTCTTCAGTCGCGCTGACCGCTTTAGAGTATTATCCAACTAATATAAACATTTCCGTTTAAGGGGCATATTCTAGAATTAGCTTCCCCTTAACAACCCCTCTTCTATTATATGCATCAAACCCCCAGTGCTCGGTGCATAAAGCGCTTAGTGTCGTCGGCATTCCGACGACATCTGTACAAGCAAGCTCGGACATCGCGTACACCATCGCCAAACGCTCTGTTTGCCCCTAAAAGGAGTATGTTCCAGAGTTCGCATCCACTTCGCGTGCGCTGGATTTTATATTGAATCTCCCTAAATTCCTCCATGCGCATGAGAAAAATGCCCAGGCCCGAAGTCCTTATCGCAGGCGCGCTCGAGGACGGGAACAGGGTATTGTTCATGACCCGGCGGCTCGGCGAACGCTATGTGCTGGAACTGCCCTGCGTAATCGCGCCCCAGGGCTCTAACCCTGTGCAGAAGCTTTCCGAACTGTTCGCTTCATCGCTCGGTATAGACGCGCAAATCCACGGCATAATCCGCGAGGGCAGGCACAACGCGGGCTCAAGGAGGAGCAAGCGCTGGATTCCTGTGCTGGTTTTCAAAATCACTGCGAAAAAAGCGTTCGCCAAACCCTCTGAAGGCTTAGGATTCGAGTGGCTTGCGATAAAAGACGCGAAGAAACAAAAGCTTTCCAGGAATTGCGAATGGCTCGGCGGATGGGATGCTTAAAATGCTCGGAAAAAACTTCCTCGCGCCCATAGACAATTACACCAACCTGCCGTTCCGGCTGCTCATGCAGAAGCACGGCGCCAAAGCGACCGTGGTCCCTCTTGTTTCAGCGTCCGCGCTCTCGCGCAGCTCCCAGTACGCAAATAGTTTGGAGCTCAGCGAAAAGGAGAGATATCTGGGCGTCCAGCTTGTAGGCTCAATTCCGGCGGATTTTGAAAATGCGGCCAAGGAGATAGTGAAAAAATTCCGGTTCGTGAAATGGATAGACATAAACTCCGGGTGCCCGTCCCCAAAAACCTTCGGCTCAGGCTGCGGCAGCGCCCTGCTTGAAAAACCCGCCCTGCTGAAAAAAATCCTGGCCGCAGTGATGAAAGCCGGGCTTCCAGTCTCTGTGAAAATGCGCCTCGCCCAGAATATGGAAAAAACGCTCGCAGCAGTTTCCGCAGTGCAAAATGCGGACTTCCTCATAGTGCACGGGCGCACCCCGCAGCAGCTCTACTCCGGAAAGGCAGACTGGGAAGCGATAAAGTCAATAAAGGAAAATTCCAAAATCCCGGTAATCGGCAACGGAGACATATGCACGCTGGCCCAGGGAAAATCCCTGGTACGCGAAGGCTTCTGCGACTCCTTCATGATTGGGCGCGCAGCGCTCTCCAACCCGCTCGTTTTTGAAGGAAAAGAACCCGGCGGCGCAGAAGTGAAGAAGCGCATCTTCAGAGAATACCTGCACATCGTTGATAAATATTCCGGACGCCGCCTTTCCGACCTCAGGCTCAAGGCCTTCGAATTCTTCCGCGGCTGCCCAGGAAGCTCCGGGCTGAGGCGCGCGCTTTCAGAGTGCAAGAGCGCGGAAGAGCTTGAAGAGATGGTTTCAAGCTTCGGCCAGTAATTTCTGCGTTGCTGCATATGCTGGCGCACATGGTGCGTGCCAGTGCACACTAATGCACGCCCATGCGGCAAAGGATGCGATAGGTTATTTAACCACGTGCAGGAAAAACCATCCATGGGCGAAATAAACGTAACCATTGATGAGAATGCGCGTCTGTGGCCTGAAAAATACTGGAAAATCGAGCTTGCGGTTTACTCGGCAATCGCATTTTCGCTCCCATTCCTTTTCCCTTCCTCCCAACTCGTCACCGGCACAATAGTGAACGCGCTCCTCATAATCTCAGCCCTGCACTTCAAAGGCCGCCAGGTTCTTCCTGTGGTGATGCTGCCTTCAATCGCGGCCCTGCTCAACGGCGCGGTCTTCGGCCCATTCACCCTTTTCCTGGTTTACATGCTCCCGTTCATCTGGGCCGGAAACTTCCTATTAGTGCATATCATCAGGGAATTGCAATCCGCGGCCAGATTAGGCTATTTCAAAACGCTGGTTCTTGCATCTGTTTCAAAATCAGCGCTCCTTTTCTCAGGAGCGTTCGTTCTCGCGGGCTTATCTTTAGTCCCCTCAGCGCTCCTTTTCCAGATGGGGCCGATGCAGTTCGCGACCGCGCTCATGGGCGGCATCGCGGTGCTCATCCTGCGCCGCTTCGCTCATCTGTTGAAATAGATTAACTCCTCTAGTTTTTTCCTTCCCATCGTTTCCAAAAATTCATCCATGAGCGCCTTCAGTCCAGGACTGTCCAGCGGAGTCTTGCTCCTGGACTCCCCTCCTGCCCTCACTAATCCAGCCCTGCGCTCCTTCACCCTTTCCAGCGCGAGCGGCGGCTGTCCGGGGCCGCCGACGCACCCGTACGGGCACATCATCACTTCCACCATGTGGTATCTCTTCCCGGACTGTATCTCATCGTAAATCTTCTCGAAATTCGGGAACCCCTGCACAACCGCGATGTTCAATTCATGCTTGCCTATTTTCACAGTTTTGGTCCTTATGGCTCCGTCCTCATCCAAATCAACCACTTCCGTTTTTTCGCCCATGAGCCCTGCCATGGTTTCGAGCACAGCGTCGCTCATCCCGCCGCTCACCCCGAACACCATCCCGTCCCTCGAGCTCCCGGGCATGATTTCCGAAAGCGCCCCGTCTTCCATCCTGGCCAGGTCCAAACCCTTGCCTTTGGCCCATTGCGCAAGCTCCACTGTAGTTACAACATAATCCACGTACCTGTGCCCGTTCTTCATCTTCTCATCTGTCTCGTTTTTCTTGAGCGTGCAGGGCATTATCCCCACTATGCTGATGTCGCCGGGCTTCCTGCCGAGCTTCTTCGCCAGGTAAAACCTCGCGACCGCGCCCATGGTCATCTGGGGCGACGCGATTATGGTTATGTTCTTCAGCAGCTCGGGATGCTTGGCCTGCGCGTACGTCCTCCACCCTATGCAGCACGAATTGAATATTGGATATTTCCCGGTCCCTTTCTCCAGCCTTTCCTTCACGTCCATAGCTTCGTAATAAGTCGCTATGTCGGCCCCGAGCGGGGTTTCAACCACGTAATCGAACCCGAGCTTCCTGAGGAGCGATACAATCTTGCCCATTGTGTTTCTCCCTGGCTCGAAGCCGAACATCTCCCCGAGCGCCACCCTTACCGCAGGCGCCACTTCAGCCACCATCAGCTTCCCGCCGGCTTTCTCCTCCTCGAGCTTCCTGAACAGCGGCTCGCCGAACAAAATATTCTCTTTCATGGGCATCGGTTATTCTGCTCGGATTAATCTTTTAAACCAGGCGACTGCGATTCAGAATTTCTTTGCCAGTTCAGCGAAAACAACCGGCACGAGCCCAGCGCCCAGCGCCAATGCCCACTCCCCAGCCCCGAGCGGAGCTATCTTCATTATCTCTGCGAGCGCAGGAACGTACATGAGCGCGCAGTACGCAACCGCAACAATCACTATTGTGAGCAGGAAATAGATGTTCCCAAGCGCTTCTGCGCCCATCCTTTTCTTGGACAGCAGGGGCGCTATGAGGAGCACCTGCCCGACGAGCATGGCGGTGAAGCCCATCGCTCTCGCGGTTTCCTCATCCGCCCCTCCGGAATGCGCAACCCAGTACATTGCCGCAGTCCCCAGGAATACCAGGAATCCGTCAGCGACCAGCCGCGCTATCTCCCCTGAGCCCAGCATCTGTTTTTTCCTGTCCCTCGGGGGCCTCCGCATTATGTCCCTTTCCTCAGGCTCCTGCTCGAAAACTATCGAAACAACCGGGTGCAGCACTATCTCCAGCAGCACGATATGTATCGGCAACAGCAGCAGCGGAAGGCCCAGGAGCGGAAACGCCAGCGCGGTCAGGAATATGGGCACGTGGAACGCTATGAGATACCCGAAAGCCTTCTGCAAATTGTCATATATCCTTCTCCCGTTCCTCACCGCATCCACAATTGTCTTGAAATTGTCGTCAAGCAGCACGAATGCCGCGGCTTCCTTCGAAACCTCGGTGCCCCTCTGGCCCATCGCCACCCCTATGTCCGCCTTCTTGAGCGCAGGCGCGTCGTTTATCCCGTCCCCTGTCACCGCGACGCTGTAGCCGAGCTTCTGCAGGCCCTCCACTATCTTGAGCTTCTGCTCGGGCATCACCCTTGAGAATATGCTGTTGCCCCTCAGCATCCCTAGGAACTCCTTTTCCCCGAGCCCCTCAAGCTGCCTTCCGTCAATCACTTCCCCGTGGTCTATGCTCGCCTGGTGCGCTATCGCGTGCGCGGTGGCCTTGTGGTCCCCGGTCAGCATCACCACCCTTATTCCTGCGCTCTGGCACTCCTCCATCGCGTGCGCAACCCCCTCCCTTATCGGGTCCGCGAAGCCCAGCAGCGCCACGAATTCCAAATCCTTCTCGTCATGCGTGCGCCCTCCTATCTTCTCCAGTTTCCTGGTCGCGAGCGCAAGCACCCGTATCCCCCTCTCGCCCATGCGCTCGTTCGCGTGCAGCACCTTTTTCTTTTCCTCCCCGCCCATCCTGCAAATGCGCAATATTCCTTCAACCGAGCCTTTTGCGCATATCCTCAGCTCCCCTGCATGGCTCCAGACATGGGACATGTGCCTTGTTTTCGCGTCAAACGCGTACTCAGCCGCAAGCTCCCATCTCCCTATCCTGCCTTCCGCATCGCTCCCTTTCGCGTACTCGAACAGCGCCTTTTCCATGAAATCATACGGTTCCTTCTCGCAGGCCATGAGCGAGTAGAGCAGCAATTCCCCAGCTTTTCTCCCATCCCCGGCCAAAAATCCTGCCGCATTTTCCTCAACCGCCATTCCAGGAGTGAAAATCTCCGAGACCGCCATCCTCCCCTGCGTTATCGTCCCTGTCTTGTCCGTGCATATGACATTCACGCTCCCCAGCGTTTCAACCGCCGAGAGCTTCTTCACGAGCGCGTTCGCTTTCGCGAGCCTCCACATCCCCAGGCTCAGGAAGAGCGTGAACACCACAGGGAACTCCTCAGGAATCGCAGCAGTGGCGAGGCTTATCCCGCCTATTACCGCGTGCGACCAGCTTCCGCCGGTGTAAAGCTCCACCCCTATGAGCGCAAGCGAGAGGAAGATTGCGAAAATCCCTATGGTTTCCACTATCTTCTCTATGTCCTTCTGGAGCGGAGTCTTCACAGCTTTGGTTTTCCCGAGCGTCCCGCCGATTTTCCCGTAATGCGTTTGCGAACCGGTCTTCACAACCGCGCAGACCGCTTTGCCGGAAACCACTGTGGTGCCTGCGAAAACAGCGCCAGGGTTCCCGAAAAACTCGTCAGAGAAAAGCTCCTGCCTCTGCTTCGCCATGGGTTCTGATTCGCCGGTGAGCGCGGATTCGTCCACGCTCAAATCCGAAGAGGAGAGTATGGCACAGTCGGCCATCACCATGTCGCCCTCTTCAATAATTACAATATCCCCAGGCACGAGCTCCTCTGACTTTACCTTCATCCTCGCGCCGTTCCTCACCACGCTCACGAACGGCTCGCCGAGCTTCTCCAATTTCTCGAGCGCCTTGTCGGTCTGCAGCTCTATCACTATATCTATCAGTGCGATAGGAACTATCGCCACCAGCATCACCGCCGCGTCCAGCATCTCCCCGAGCGCGAAATACACCGCTGCGGCAATCGCAAGCAGCCAAATCATGGGCTCCTTCAGGAAAGCCAGCATGCCCCATCTTATTTCCTTCTTCTTGGGCACGAGCAGGTTCTTCCCGTATTTCTCCAGCCTTTCCGATACCTCTAAGTCGCCGAGCCCGTTTTTTTCATCAGTCCTGAGCGTTTCGATAAGCTGCTCTAGTCTTGAGCTGTTTTCCATCCCTAAAATTTTATCAGCTACGCTTTAAAGAGTGAGTTTTCCTGCGCTCCAGCGCCAGCATCCTTCTCTTCGCTCTCACGCCTCCTTTCCCGCTGTAGCCCCCCATTCCCCTCGTCCCAATCACCCTATGGCACGGTATGAGCGGAGCAAGCGGATTCTTCGCAAGCGCGTTCCCCACGGCACGCGCAGCACCTGGCTTTCCAATCGCGTTCGCTATTTCAGAATACGCCCTTGTTTCCCCTTCCGGGATTTTCGCGCACTCGTACAGCACCTTCCTCTCAAATTCAGTGAGCGTTCCCAGCTTTTTCAGCTGCGCCTTGCTCAATTCCAATTTCTCACCTGAATCCCCCGCCTCCAGAAGACCCGCCGCTGAACCCTCCGCCACCGGAGCTCCATCCGCCGCTCGAATGCCCTGAGAACCCGCTGTGGCTTTCCAGATGCCTTGTCCCGTACTTGGACAGGTTCCTGACTTCCATGGCGGAATGGTAGAAAACGTACGTGTGCACCCTCGTCCTGTCCATCCCCTCCACTTTTTTCACTATGAGTGCGTCAAGCTCTGAGAGATGGCTCTTCACCTTGTCCGCGACACCCAGAGCGGTTGCGTAAACAAGGACCTTGCCCCACACGATTGCGGACGCTGGAGGATATTCCTTCATCCTGCTCATCTTCACAGCCCTGTAAAAGGCGTCCCATTTCGCGTGCTCCTGCTCGAACCCTTTCGGGACCGAAGTTCCGGTCGCACTCACGTAAGTGAGATAAGCTGCGAGCGCGATTATCCCCAGCGAGGAGCAGCATGTGAGCCCTGACGAAATGCTGATTCCCGACATCAGCGAGAACACCCCTCCGATTCCGACTATGGCAACGGCGAAGAAAGCGAGCGGGTACATCCCGTACTTCTTCTGCTTCCCCTGGGCCGCGCCCCAGAGCCCTTTCGCCTTCACTATATTTTTCACTTCCTCAAGATACTTGTCCATGTTCTTCTGTATCGGCAGCTTCTTGGCGTCAGCCATGGTTTTTATTCCCTTGAACTCATCAGCCATCCTGTCCAAATCCACTTCCTTTCCAGATGAAAATATCATGTCCAGCAGCGCCTGCTCGTAAGGCTTGAGGTCCGCGGGCCTTTTCCTAAGCATTAGGATGGTGCGCTCCCTTTTCGCCTCCGCGGACGTTTCTCCCTTCTTCTCCAACTCCACAATATCCACGACTCCTTTATTTATCAAGTCCAGCAGAGTGGAAGCGAACAAGTCCTTCTCCGGAAAATCATTAACCACCAGCGCCGAGACCACTGCCGGCTCTTCTTCATCAGGGGGCAGTATGTTTTCCGCGAGCTTCTTTTTCCCCATCCCCTGCGCGAATTTTACCGCAGAAATCATGAGCAGGATTATGAAAACCGGGACGCAGCAATATTCCAAACCAGTTCCAGGCATCCCGCCGTTGAAAACCTCCTTGGAGCCGTATATCTCCCTCTCGTTTTTCAGTATCGCGAGCGCGGATTCGTTGAACGTTTTCCTGTAAGCGCCCACCGCGCCCTTGTCAAAAAGGTAGCATCCGCCCACATAGTTTCCCGCTGGAACATCGGCAATCTCGCTCACTATTGTCAAATCCTGGACTGCGCTGCTTCCCTGCTTCGCGGAATAAATCTCGAAGTGCATGTCCTTGCCCCTGCTTCCCTCAGGAAGCGTCATCTCGGCGCGCAGCCCCTTTGCGGCGACCTGCCAGTTCGCCCCGTAATGCTCGTAGCAAACCTTGGCGAAATCGCTGTACAAGTCCACCCTCTTCTTTATGGCGTATTCAATCTCCACCGCGTTCTTTCCGGCAAAGGTTTTTTTCCACACTATTTCCGCGTTATTGCCGTTCAAATTGAGCTCGTGCGCCACGGTTTTCCCGTTCACCTTCACGCTCTTCACGATTATATCCGAGAGAGAACCGAAATCCTCAGGCCTTATGGACCTGTACCCTTCGTTGTACTCCTTCTCGAGCGTGAAGTCCATCTTCTCGTAAACGTTCAAATCGCCGTTGGGGAGAACGGTCGCATGGGTGTAATAAGAGTCTATTGAAAAGGAAAATACAGCCGCGCACAGAAGAAGTGCCAGGAAAAAGTTTTTCATCCCCATGCCCGTTCACCTCGCCCCTCCGCCTCCACCACCTCCTCCGCCCCCGCCGCCGTGCCCGCCTCGAGAACCTCCAGTGGCTGCAGAGGTTGCAGAGGAAACAGAGCGCGCCAGGTGCGGAGCGTACATTCCGTACATAACCAAGTGCGTGCCCCTCATCTTCTGTGCAGGAACCTCCACCTTCATTGCAGCTATAACTTTATCAGCAACCCCGAAAGCCGTTGCATATACCAGTAGGGTCTCCCAAATCACAATATCCCCAACCTTCTTTTCCTTCATCAGCGTGAGATCGCCCATGTATTTTTTGAAATTTTTCCACCTCTGCTCGGCCACGCGCCCCTCGCCGCTCCATCTTCCCAGTATCTGGCGATTTCCCATGCTGATACCCATAAGCACCATGCATTCAACCCCAAGCAC
>JBAZLI010000038.1 GCA_041650355.1 Candidatus Micrarchaeia archaeon
AGTTCGCGTTCGGCTTTGGATCCTTTCGCGTAGGTGTACATGATTGGCATTCTCAGGAAAAATTAAAAAACGACTGCGCCTTTGTCCGCATCCACTTCGGCTTCCTGCCCGTCCCTGAATGAAGCGAACGGGTCCTTTTCCAGCTTGTCCAGCATCGGGATTTTGGATATTATCGCGCCCACTGCGATTATCGGCTCTGCTTCGGCGTTTATTATCGCTGCCGGAGCTTTGCCGTTCTTCTTGAGCTGGAGAATCACGTAAGAGCCGACAGTGGAGCCTTTTCCGCGCGGGAAAACGAGCACGGTTCCGGCTATGCACTTCCCCTCGAGCGCATGCCCCTTCTCAATCACTACCCCTGTTTTCGGGTCCACGCCCCCGAGGAAAGAAATGGCGTCCTTGCTGATGAGCACTTTTCCCTTCCCCTTCCCGCGCGCTATAATCCTGCCCTTCACCTGCATATGATGTCACCCACGTCGCCGAAAACCACTTTCTGCTTGCACAGGCTCGAGAGGTATTTCGCGGCCTTCCCTGAATTGCATCCGGTAACTTTGTAACCCATCTGCTCCAACGGACATACGACCATGCACGTGTCCGCAACCACGGTTCCGCCTGCTTCCTCGATTGTTTTGGTGTATCCTGATTTGTCGGCAAGCGCCTTTGTCTGCCCTGCTGTGCACACCCACAAGTCGCAGCCCAGCTTTTTCCCCTTCACAAGCCCCGCAACCTCTTTTATCTCGTTTATCGAAGCGTGCGGGCAGCCTATCGTAATCAGGTCTGGTTTTTCGTTTGAATTGAGCTTTTCCTTAGTTTCTTTAAGCTCTTTTTCCGTGAATTCCAGCTTTTCCGGCTTTTCCGAGACCACGAACTCCGGCGTCGCACCCTTCGCGTAAAAAAGGGCGACAGAGCCCGAAGCAGCCATTGCCGCGCCCAGTGCCTTGAGCCTGTCTTCCCCCGGGTTTCTCATCCCGGTGAAGGAAGGATTGCGATTCTTCACTATTTCGCCAACATAATAGCCCATCGCGCCGAAATCGGCATTGGTTTTCAGCTCCACTCGGACATCAACGGCAAAATCAGAAACCCGGTTCTGGTCCAGGTGATAGCCGTATTCAGGGGTTACGCCGCATATAGCAGCTGCAAGGGCGCTTGGGCCCCCTTCCCTGTTCGTGCGCGCGCCGAGCACAGAGTTTGAAAATGCGACTGCCGAGCTTTCGGACCATGCGATGTGTTCGCCTTTCTTCGGCCTCAGGCCGATGAGGTAAGGGGTGCAGGTGCAGCTCATGGTTATCCCCATCGCCGAGTAGGCGTTGAGCACCTCAATCTGCTTTTTAGCGAAATCCTCCGGGACTTTCATCTTCTTCCACTGGGTCCTGTCCATCCCGGCCGGATTCAGCAGCGACGGGATTCGTACCTTCGCGCCGTTGCGGGCCATTTCCTGCAGATATTCAAGGCCGGCATCGCCAATGGTTTTGTAGGAAACTCCTGCAATCTGAGCCGAACTCACGGAAATCATCTTTTCCGCGCCGTAGATTTTTCCGAGCGCGACCAGTATTTCCATGGACTGGCGCGCCGCCTCGCCCGTTTCCCCTTCATATGTCATCTGTTCCTGCTTTGAAAGAAGCATATGCCCACCAAGTGTATCAAATGTATCTAAAGGTATTTCTTCACGTCCACTTCCATCCATTTCGCTTTGTCGAAATTCTTCCCGTGGACAAACAATGGTTTCGTCGCGTCAATTCCCATTTTGGTTGTTGCGTAGGTGTGCGGGTCTGCTGAAGGGTCCAGAGAAGAGCCTTTCTCGTTCTGCTTTATCACAAGGCTCTTGTTAGCCTGCATCCTTGTCGCTATCGCCCATTCCACGGAATCCGGGCTGTAAATGTCTATATCATCATCAACCACTACCACGTGCTTGAGCGATTTGTGGCCCCTGAACGCGGCTTCGAGCGCCTTTTTCCCGTCATCCTCGTTCATTTTCCTTATCGCAACGACCGCGTGGAGCCAAGAGCATCCTCCGGGAGTTATGTTCACCCCTTTGCACTCGCACACTTTATTCACCTCGTTGAATATCGTGGGCTCCCTGGGCATGCCCATGAGTATCTTGTGCTCGAGCGCCCCTGGAAGCAATGCGTGAAATATGGGGTGCTTCCTGTGGTGCACTTTTGTAATCTTCATCACTCTCTGCTTCCTCACTATGTCGTAGGTTTCGGTAAGGTCTATGAACGGCCCTTCATCCACCATTTCAGAAGTGATTTTGCCTTCGAATGCGAATTCCGCATCCGCAGGAACTTCTATCCCATTCCCTAATTTCACTGTTTTCAAGGGCATAAGGGAATTCGCAATCTCAAGCTCGTCTTTCCCCAATTCGATAGAGGTTGCGCCTGCAAGGAGAACGTTTATGGGCGCGCCCACAACGAAGGCAACATCCAGCTCGCCTCCAGCCCTTTTTATGAATTCGTCCAGGTGCCTGGGAAGAATACGCACCACCACTTTATCCTTTCCAATTACCATCATCCTGTGGAATGAGCAGTTCCTTCCGAGCTCCTTATTCTGTGCAATGACGACCGCAGAAGCGAAATACGGGCCCCCGTCCTTTTCCGCGTGGAAAGGGATTGGGAATTTGGACAAATCAACCTCCTTTTCTGTGATTTCAAGGACCGGGCCGCTCTGCGCGAGTTCGGGCTTGCTCGGGTTGTTTATCGCCCAGCTGAGTTTATGGGTTATTTCCTCGTTTCCAATTTCCAGGTATTCGCCAATCAATTCCCTAGTCGAGAAAATGTTTCCAACCACCCTTGCATCCGGGTTTTCCTTCACTGAATCGGTATATACAGGTTTCCCGTCCAGGGCCTTGAGCACGCCTGCAAGCTCCAGATGCTTTGAAACCGGCTGGGTCAGTTCTACAAGCTTGCCCTGTGCCCGCAAATGCTCCACGAAATCCCTGAAAGAAGTCATTGTTTCCACCTTTTTCCTATCTTGTGCTTCAATCCCAATTGGTCAAGCACCCTTGCAACTATGAAATCCACCATATCCTCTATTGTTTTCGGCTTCCCGTAGAAGCCAGGGGATGCTGGAAGCACAATTCCGCCTGCAAGAGTTACGGTTTCCATATTCTTTATCGTGATTAGTGAATAGGGAGTTTCCCTTACTACCAAAATGAGCTTTTTCCTTTCCTTCAGGGCCACTTCAGCCGCCCTTGTTGTGAGCGAATTTCCCACCCCGTTCGCAATCTCCCCCAAAGTTTTCAATGAGCACGGGACTACCACGAGCGCATCCGGGGGATTGGAGCCTGATGCATAAGGGGACGAGAAATCAAATTCCCCGTAATCCGCTTTAGGGAGTTCAATTCCTTCTGCTTCAGCCACTTTTTTGGCGCCCGAGCTGATTACGGCCTTGCAATCCGCCTCCATGCTCCTAAGCACAGAGACTAGGCGTGAGCCGTACTGAAGCCCTGAAGCTCCGGTTATGGCAACGAGAATTCGCATGTATTTTAGATTCACCAATGCTTATTTTAAACCCTTTCCGGCAACATAGAATCATGAAGATACTCAAAATAGGCGGGAGCTTCATAACCAGGAAATCCGGATATAAGGAAGCCGACATTGAGAACCTGCAGAAAACGGCAAAGGCAATTGCATCCATGTGGAAAAGAGGGGTGCGGGATTTCGTGCTCGTGCATGGCGCAGGCTCCTACGGGCACGCGCTCGTGCTCAAATACGGAATAGACAACGAGGTCAGGACAGAGGAGCAGAAGCGCGGCTACGCGGACACGCATGCGGCCTGCAACGAACTTTCCATGCTGGTTGTGCAGGCGCTTATAAACGAAGGGATTCCTGCAGTATCCATTTCTCCAGCTACCATAGTGGAGCAGAATAACAAGCGCATTTCAAAATTCAACGAAGCTATTGTGCATGAATATTTGAAAAACGGCTTTTTGCCCGTGCTGTACGGGGATATGGTGCCGGATAGCGTCCTCGGGGGCTCGGTATGCTCTGGCGACCAGGTTGTGGCTTATTTGGCGAAGGAAGCTGAACTCGTGGTGCTCGCAACGAACGTGGACGGGGTTCTTGACGATTCAGGAAGGCTGATTGAGAAGATAACCTCCTCCAATTTCAGCGAGGTAGCGAAACACCTGAAAAAAACCGAAAACGATGTCACCGGCGGGATGGAGGGAAAATTAAGGGAATTGCTCTCGCTCCGGGCGCCTTCCTACATAGTGAACGCCGCCTACCCGGAGAGGGTGGAGGCGCTCATGCTCGGAAAGAAAGCGGTTTGCACCGAAGTGAGGAAAAATTAGAACAAGTGCTCTTCCGAAAATTTAATGCCTTCCCCGATTTTGCATTCCATTATTTTCATCACTCCGGGAAGCTCCGAGAGCATGCGCTTAATCCCTTCAGCGTATTTGGCGGTCGTGTAAACGTGCGCGTTCGGGCCTGCGTCAAATGTGTACGCAGCAGCGTATTTTCCCTGGGATTGGTTGAACGCGAGCACTTCGCGCATGATTCTGAAGGACGTTTCGTTCAAATACACTACCGGAGGCCAGCTGTCCAGCATGGCTGCGTGCATGCTGTCGCTCTCCCGCATTATTATCGGGACCATCGTTTCAAAATCCCTTTTCCTTACTGCATTCCGCATTTCCGCGAGCCTTTTTCCAACGGATTTCAAACGTGCGGAGTAGAAGGAGGATGTTTTGCTCGTTACCGCCATCGCGGCAGAAGAGCCGATGTGCTTTTCCTCCATGCTGGATATTGCTATTATGTTGCGCAAATCCCTCCATTTCCCAGGAGGTGAAATCTGCTCTGCATAGCAGTCGCTTCCGTCCTTCTTTTTCCCTGCATGCCATTCCACGCATCCGCCGAAGACCGAGCGGGAAGCAGAGCCTGAGCCCAGCCTTGCGAGCATTGAAAGCTCTTTTTCATTTAGGTTAAGGCCTGCGGCCTTGGACGATGCGGCTGCAAGGGCCGCGAACCCCGATGCAGAGGACGCGAGGCCTGCTGATTTGGGGAACGTGTTCTGGGAAACCACCTTCGCTTTGGTCTTTATTCCGGTTTTTGCCCGCACCAAACCCAGGAAAGATACCACGCGGGAGTATTCTTTTTCCGTTGCCTTCCTCCCGTCAAGGCAAACATCATCTGAAACGAGCCCGTTCGCGAATTCAACCGTAGTTTTTGTGCTCAGCTGTTCGTCCATGGTGAAGGAAATTGAGCTGTTGGCCGGGAGCACGAGCTGGTCATCTCTCCTGCCCCAGTATTTTATGAGCGCTATGTTGGAATTAGCCAATGCAGTAACTTTCATTTGCACCCCGCTCATCCTATGCCCGAATAAGAATATAAAGATGCCCTGAGAAAGAGGGTTGCTGATTGTGCGGGGCATTTCGATTTCTGAAACGATGAATGCCGAGTAATCAACATGGGAGGATTATGGGTAGGGCTGGCTGGGTAAACCGTGCAGTGCTGGGAATGATTGTGCGCGAAGCGAAAAGGAATGGCGCGCCAGTTCTCAAAATAGGCGATTTCACCAAAGGGGACAAATTCAAATCGCTGGTTTTCACCATTCTTTCCGCCCGCACCAAGGATGAAACCACGCTCAAGGCGTGCGAAAAGCTGTTCTCAAGGGTAAGGGGCCCGTGGGAGCTAGCAGGAATGAAGAGGGGGAACGTCGCTAAACTTATTTACGGAGTCGGATTTTACAGGCAGAAAGCAGGCTATCTTATAGAGATGGCGAACCAGCTTGTGTATGATTTTGACGCCAAAGTGCCATCTGATTTTGAGAAACTGATGAAGCTCCCGGGAGTAGGGAGGAAGACCGCGAATGTGGTGCTTGCGCACGCGTTCGGGAAGGACGCGATAGGGGTGGACGTGCATGTGCACAGGATTTCAAACAGGCTTGGGATCGTGAAGACAAAAAAGCCTGAAAAAACCGAGGAAAAGCTCAAACTAGTTGTTCCGAAAAGGCTCTGGAAGCACCTGAATATCGTGCTTGTGGCGCATGGCCAGACCACTTGCCTGCCGAAAGTGCCGCTCTGCAGCAGGTGCGTAATAAGGAGATATTGCAAACAGGTGGGAGTGAAAAAATCCGCCTAAACGTCCACGAATTCGTTCTGATCCTTCAAAACGTTTAGGATTATGCTCGTGTTTGTCTTCTCCACGTGCGGAATCGAGAGTATTTTCTTTATGAGCGATGAAAGCTCCATGCGGTTCCTGCACATCAGGAACGCGATGGAGTCCTGGCTTCCGGTAACGTCGTAAACCGCATACACGCCAGGAATCCTGCTCACCTTCTCCTGCACCTCCAGGAGTTTTCCCTGGGAGATGCTTATCTGCACCAAAGCCTGGAATTCGTAGCCTATCCTGAGGAAATCCAGATCCGCCGAATACCCCCGTATTATCCCGGCTTGCTCCATCCTTTTCATCCTTTCTATCAGGGAAGAAGGGCTGAGCTTGAGTTCGGATGCGAGCTCGCGCGCAGAGCGCCTGCAGTTCATCCTTAGTTCGCGCAGTATCCTCTTGTCCGTGGAATCCAAAGAACTTTTCCTCATCGCTTCACCGCTATTGCGCCACCGAGGTTATGGCAACGTAGCCCAGGCGTCGTATCTCTCCGGCTATTTCTTCCGCATTCTTCTCGCTTTTCGCAAGTATCACGCAGCTTCCTCCGTATCCTGCGCCGGTTATCTTCGCGCCCAGTGCCCCGAGCTCCCTGGCCGCGTATATTATGTCCTTGTTTTCCCTGCTCGAAACGCCCATTGCGGACAGGAAGCCCTGGTTGAGGTTCATCAGCTCCCCGACCTCCTCGAGCTTTCCCTGCTCAATGGCCTTTATCGCAAGCTCGATGAGCTTTTTCTCGGCCTCGAATATGAAATGGAACAGTTCCGGATACCTCTCTTTCTTGGATTTCACTTCGGAAATGAGCTGGGCGGTGGTTTTCTTCTTTTTCCCGGTTACGCCGATTACGAGGTGCATTGGCTTCCCTATCCTAAGCGAGGTTATGCTCACCCCCTCGGGCTTTTTCTGGAATATTATCGCGCCCCCGCATATGGCCAGGTTGTTGTCCATCCCCGATGGGTTGCCGTGGAACACCTTCTCGGCCTCGAACGCGTAGGCGCATACCTTATCCTCGGAAAGGTCAAGCTTGTACTCGTCGGAAAGGGCGCGCACGAACGCAACCGAAACAGCGGCGCTGGAGCCGAGCCCGCTCGCGACAGGAATCTCGCTTTTCACTTTTATTATGAAATTGTCCTTTATCCCCATCGCGTTCCTTATCGCGTCCAGGCCGGCGAGCAGGTTCGCGTCCACGTGGCTGGATTCCAGCCTCGTGTGGGGCGCCTTGGTTATCTCCACTTCGATTTTTTTGGACAGCCCGACCCCTATCGCAGGCAGGCCGTAAACCACGAAATGCTCTCCGAAGAGTATTGATTTTGCGCAGCCCGCTCCCCTTCCCATGCCAATCACTCGACGCGTATGCGCCTTATGTGCTTGAATTCGGACAGTTCCCTGAGCATCTCGTGCACGTCGGTGTTTTCAGGAACGTAGAACTTGTATTCCATATACCCTTTTTCGAAGTTCACTTCCATGCTTTCCTCCTTCTCGTCCTTGTACTTCCTTATCGTTTCCCTGAATTTTTTCGTCTGCGCCCCTTCGGCAAGGGATTCTATCTGCACTATGACGTTCTTGAGGTGCCTCCCGAGGCCCTTTTTCTCTATTATCTTGTCCACTGCCAGGGTGACCCACACCATCACATAGGCGAGAACGATGAGGAACAGGTTATCGGACAGGCCTATCACTATCCCGAGCGCGGCCATAGCCCATATCGCGGCTGCGGTGGTGAACCCGAACACTTTCTCATGGTACTTTATGAGCGCGCCTGCGCCCAGGAAGCCTATTCCTGCTATTATGCCGTTCAGCACGGGCGATGCGTTGGAAGAGAAATAGCCCACTGCGGCCAGGGTGAGCGCGGTGGACATCACGGTCACGAAAACGTAAGGCGCGAAGCCCGCGGGCTTCTTGCTTATCTGCCTCTCGAACCCGACCCAGAAGGCCAGGAAGAACGAAATCGTGAGGGAGAGCAGCGGGTCCATTTTTTCACCTCTTTTTTGCGAACCTGCCCCTGGGCTTTGGAACCTTCAGTTCCGGGTAGGCCGGCACAAGTGCCTCTACGTTGGCGTACGGGGCGAAGCCGAGATTCTCGAACACGCACTTGAGCAGGTACGCATCACGCACTTCGTCGCCGTTCATAGAGCCTGAAACGTCCCTGAGCGCGGTCGCAAGGTTCACGAACGACTTCCTCTTCCCTTTTGTCGCAGAGGCGGCTATGGACTCCACGCTCCTGTCAGGCTCCAGGAAATCGAACGATTTCCTCACCAGGGTGGAGCTTATAGCCGAAAGTATTCCGGCGACCTCGTAATCCCGGGTTTTCTCGTTCACGCCCATCTTCTTTATTGCAATCCAGTCCCTGTAACGCCCTATGAGCGCAATCTGGCCTTCGAGAAGCTCCTGCTTCCGGGGCCTGAGGGAGCTCGAGTGCAGGGTTGACGGGCATATTTTGGCGTTCACCTTGTTCTTGCACAATAGGACGCAAACGAACTTGGACTCCGCAACAGCGAGCAGCTCCTCTTTTCCGGCCGCCTTCAGCAGAAATTCCTTCCATTCCCCGGGCTTCCTGCCCTCAAGGAAGGATATGGCGTCCATGAGCCCCTTTCCCTCGGGAACCGCATCCTCTATCATCTTGCAGTCTATCCCGGAATGGCAGAAAGCCTTGCTCTCCACGTTCTCGTGTATGAAGGAAAGCGCGTACGCGACGTCTTTGGGCTCGGCGTTGCCCAGGTCGAATCTAACAGAGTATTCCCAGTCACCGTATTTTCCGGAAAACAGAAGCTCGTCCATGGGGCCACCTCAGATTTCGCACTTCTTCCCTTCCCTGCGGATTATCTCGCGCGCGGCTATCAGACCGGTCACGCCTGCCGTGACTATGCCTCCGCTCACTCCTGCGCCGTCGCCAACTGCGAACAGGTTCGAGACCTGTCCGGCCTCCATGCTCTTGCTCACGTCCAATCTCACAGACTTGAACTTCACTTCAGGCCCGTAGAGGAGAGTGGATTCCTCGTTCACTCCGGGAATCACTTTCGC
>JBAZLI010000039.1 GCA_041650355.1 Candidatus Micrarchaeia archaeon
GGGAACTGCCGGATATTCTTGCGGAAAGGATAGAAAAGCTGGAGCAGGAGATGAAAAACCTGAAGGAACGGAAAAACTAAACCTGCGGCAAAATTTCCGAAGCATCATCAATTATATTTTTTTCGCACATCTCTAACGTATGCGAGATATTGCACCCCATATAACCAGGCAGAGGTTAGTTGTAGAAGGATTTTTCGAAATACCCGTCCGAAGAAAAACCATTCTTGCTTTTTTCAGGGGAATCACAAGAGAGCTGGGCCTGCACACCTATGGGAAACCCACCATACACGCCACGGGGAATATTGGAAAAGCGATAAACCAGGGCTTTGACTCTTTCGTTCCGCTCATAGATTCCGGCATCGCGCTTTATGTGTGGGGCAACGCAAAATTCTTCTCAACCGTGATTTACACCTGCAAGAAGTTCGACAGCAAGAAAGCGGTAAATTTCACGAAGCGCTTCTTCAAGTCGAAGAGAATGGTGCATAGTTCGTTCTAATGCGTGCTAAAGCGCAGCCGGCAAAGAAATAAAAAACACAACTCCTTAATCCCACTATGGGAATCCGCATTTTCGCTGTGTTTGCTTTAGTTCTAGTGCTTATGCTCGGGTGCATACAGCCCCAAATAAGTTCGGCAGTGCCGGCTGATTTGGAAATAACCTACGGCTACGGCGCGTGCCACGCTGAATGGGGCCGCACCACATTAACCATAGACGCAAAAGGCCACGGAACTTCCGGGAACGAGGGCGGCCAGGGCATGGACGCGCTCGTGAACCTCATCTCCAAAAAATCATTCACGCTCAGCGAGAAGGAGCTCCTGGCGCTCCTGAACGGAATCGAGTCCAGCGGATTCTATTCCCTCGGGGATTCCTATTCCGACCTGTTGGTGCAGGACGGGAGCTGCTCTTTCATATCCGTAACCAAGAACAACTCCACGAAAACGGTTTCAGTTTCCAACACCGCTGCACCGGAAGCGTTCTCTAAAGCCGCGGACCTGATAAGCGCTGCGTCAAGCAAATGATGGGCCCGTCCAGATTCGAATGTCAGCCCAAGAGGGCTTCGCCCCCTTAGTCCGACACCGCCCAAACCCCCTTGAAAAATGAAGTAATCACTTCACTGGCGCAATTCCACTCCAAAATAGGACGTATATTTCCGTGCGATTCGAAACCTAATTTTTAACGAGAATTATCCCATATATACCTTCGGCTTCAGCAGGGAGTAACATAGTTAGATTATCGATTTTTTGTATCTTAATAGTGTAATTCTGATATTCATATGGTTGCCAAATAAGTTCACTATTTCTTATCGGTTGGTCAAATTCAATCTTTTGTATTTCGAAGCTATTTGCGCTTTCATTTGCAACAAAACCAAATACGTGTCCCACTTTTTCCCCATCTTGATATAACCCCGTTGATTCTCGTATGCCTAATGTTTCTTTGTCCGTTATGATAGTAACATTGACATCCCCCTCAACCTTTCCAATAACAAAGCCTCCACTTTGATTCTGTGTATTAATCAGGTAAAATTCGTTTGTCGAGGTGTTGTTTACAATAACCCCTGCTACTATGATTGCCGACACCCCCAACAATAACGGAAGCAAAATCTGCGTGAACCAAGGATTTTTCCAGATTCCTGCATTCGCCCTCTTTTCTGGCCTTCCATCCACGGTATCACCTTTCCTAAACGAAACAGATTCAGAATATGGGCCCGTCCAGATTCGAACTGGAGATTTTCTGCGTGTAAGGCAGACGTCTTAACCATTGCCGGTCTTTTACAAGCGTAAAAAACTCTCGACTACGAGCCCGAAAATTTAAAAATCAGAAAGTTCTCATCGAGAACGGCTTTATGAAGAGGTAATGCTTCTCCTTCCCCTCCAGCTCCCCCATTATCCTGTGCGCGAACATCAGCGCAGGGTCCGCAATCGAGGGTATGCGCTTCTTCACGTCATCGAAATTCTCGAACGGCTTCTTCTCCCTCTCGTTCAGCAGGGACTCCAGGTGCTTCTTCCCAACCCCTGGCAGCAGCTCGAGCTGGTGCACCCTCATCGAAATGGGTCCTGCCTTGTTCAGGAAATTCACGAACTCCTGCTCGTGCTCAGCTATTGCCGACCTCATTATCACGGACAGGTTCTCCTTGGCGTTCTGTGTAAGTTCCGAGTAGTTCAACTTGCCCTTTATCCTGCTCACTTCGTTCCTCTGCTCCTTTCCTATGTAAACCTTCTGCCCTATGGAAACGGTAGCTTCGGGCTTGAGCGTTGCTTCGAGCAGGGTGAAAAACTGGCCCCCCACCATCTGAACCAGGGGCTCGCGCCTCACGTCGCTGGACCTCCCTCCCGGGAGATATTCGACTATCCATGCGTTCTCCTCCATCCTGCCCACCAAAATTTCATTTGAAAAGCTTCACTATCTCTTCAGCCTCCTCCTGGCTCAGGTCAATCTTGTCTTTCTGCACGAGCGTCCGCACAGTTTCAATGTGCTTCGGCGAGACGTTGGCCAGGCTCACCGCGGCTTCGCGCGTGAACTTCTTGTTCTTCATTATCTTGTCAACTAGCGCTTCGGCCTCCTTCCTGGTGCCCTTCGCGAATTTCTTGGCGTAGTCCTGCGCCTGTTTTTGTTCGTAGCCCAGCTCGCCCTCCTTCTCCCGGCCTTCCAATATGTCCTTCACTTCTGCCAGCGTTATCTGCTTGGTGCCGTTAACCTTCATTTGCTCACCTTCTTCGCTTTCCTCGCACCAGCTTTCATCATGTGCACCGGGCTGAGCACGAGCGTCTTCACGAGGCCGCCATCCGTTATCCTCACTATGTATGCTGTCCCCTGCTTCTTCACGACCTCTCCGCTTATGCCGTTGTACCTCGGGTGCGGCAGGCCCTTGAAATACGGGCCTATGGATATCACTATCCTCTCTCCAGGCCTGAACGGCTTCACGAAATCATTTGCGGTGAGCGTTCTCTTCTTTTTCGTGGATTTCGTTCCTTTGGAGAAAAATCCCCTTGACCTCTTAACCATATTTACCTACCTCTAACCATTAAGCTGAATGCAACAGAGTATTTTACTTTGGTGTCAGGGGTTTTTAAGCATTCTCTTTTTAAATCTTTTTAAATAAGCAACGCTGCTTATTCTCAAAAAGCGCACAGGGTGATAGCTTGGCAAAAGGTATCGATTTCGTCATTACCAACATCGTCTCCTCGGCCAACCTCGGGTTGGAGCTGGACCTTTTCTACATCGCCCAGAAAATAAAGGAAATTGAATACGAGCCGGAGCAGTTCCCGGGCGCGATACTCAAATTCAAGGAGCCAAAAGCATCGCTTTTGCTCTTCAAGAACGGAAAAGTGGTGTGCGTCGGGTGCAAAGACGAAGAGACAATAGCGAAGACGCTGGACAAGACCGTGAAGCTCCTCAAGCCCTACGCGAAGAAGATACTCACCAACAAGAAGCCCACATTCGTGGTCACCAACATCGTGGCGAGCGCGGACCTGAAGATGCCCCTGGACCTGTTCGCAATCGCGTACAAGGTAAAAGATGTTGAATACGAGCCGGAGCAGTTCCCGGGCGCGATACTCAAATTCAAGGAGCCCCGCGTTTCCATGCTGCTCTTCAAGAACGGAAAAGTGATTTGCGCCGGAGCGACCAGCAAGAAGCAGATAAAGGACACTCTTGTGAAAGCGAAGGCACTCCTGTCCAGGTACACAGGGAAGAAATAGGCTCATCCTATCTTTTCCACCACTTTCGTCTCGTTGTTCCCTGCAGTGAGCTTGTTTATCCTGTCGTAGAACTCTCCCTGCGCCCCTGAAGGGATTTCAACCAGCATTATGAGGCTTCCGTCCTTGGCCCACTCCTCCTTGACCATGCCCCAGCTCTTGAGCGCGCCGTAGGACTGGTGCGCGAACTGCGCCGGAATCTTCACCGCGACCCGCATCCTCTCGAACTTGAGCGGAATTATCGCCCGTATCTCCTTCAGAATGTCCGGCAACTGGTCCCGCGCGTCCCTGAACGGGTCCACGTGCACCTTCGCTTTTTCCAATGCCTCCTCAATCCTGCTCGCAGTGTGCGGCGCATTTGTTCTAGGATCAATAGTCTCGCGCACTAGTATGGAAACAATCTGCTTGTACTTTTCCTCCATCTTCTTCCTCTTCTGCTCTGTAGTAAGCTGTATGTTGCCCTTTTTGAGCATGATTTCCAGAATCTGCATTATGTCCGTAGTTCCGAAGGCCTTGTGGAGCGCCTCGCTCTTCGCCTTTTCAGCCTTCCTCGCGTCAAAATAAACCTCATCCACCACGAGTATGTTCCTCACGTCCGGCTTGCGCCCTTCCCTGTACATGTTCGCGAGCTCAGGGTCCACATAAACCTCAAAATTTACCCCGTTTACTTTCATATCAGCGATAATTGCCTTGTCGAGCGTAGTCATAAATATCACCAAAGTAGCTTACTGTGCAATTTCTTTAAATTTAATCAGTATGGCCTATTTTTTCCCTGCAACGTATATGTCCGCTTCAATCATAGTTCCGTTCCTGTAAAAATGGTGTGTGAAGTAGATGTTCCCTTCATCATCCAACGACGCTTCCCCTGCGAACTGGGAAATAATGAGTTCGGGCTCAGTCCAGCTTCCATTCACATTCCTGGAGCGGAGGACTGCCGGCGTTCCATTCACAGTCCTGGTGAGCCACAATTCCCCCCGGTCCTGGCTCAGGAACGGCCATCCTTCGTTTTCAGGGCTGTTCACAATCCCAACATTTTCCGGTTCGCCCCATTCCCCATTGACGTTCCTGCTGGCCCATATGTCCAGCATGCCTTTCCCCCCGCTCCTTGCGGAATGGAAATACATCTCACTCCCGCCGGAAGTTATGTGCATCTCCCCCATTTGATACTCCTTCATCAGTTTATCGCCCACGTATCGTATGTTCCTCCATTCTCCATTGGAAAATTGCGCAGTGAATAAATTCACTCCGCTGTAGCCTTCGCGCGCAGAGCAGAACCACATCATATTTCCCTGCACGAATCCGCATCCGTCCAGCGCGAGCTTCCCGGGCTCCTGAAGCACAACGCGCTCTGCCGTGCCCCAGCTTCCATCCGCCAGCTTTTTTGAGGCATAAATGCCCGTAACCCCGTCCAATAGCTGCTTCTCGGGAGGCACGCGCACGTCCGGGGTGAAAAAGAAATAGAGCGTGCTCCCGTCTGGAGTCGCGAACGCGGAATCCTCTGCGCCCGCAGTGTTCACCATCCCTGGAGCAGGAACCGGTGCTTCCCATTCATCCGAATGCATTATCGGGGGGTAAACATCCTCGCTAGGCATAACTTTCGCGATATCCAAGGGTATTTTGCTCTCGCGTGCGGGAAGAGGCTCGGTTGTGCTATTCCCGGATGAATCATCATTCGTATGATTCAAAGTTATATTCGAGGTGAAATTTGTTCCTTCTTTCGCCCCGCTTCCTGCGCATCCGCACAGTAAGAGCGCCGCAACCAACAGAATGACAATCGCACCACTGAAACCAGTCATAAATACCGCATCTAAGAAAACCCCATCCTTTAAAAACACTTCCCAGCATCATTTTTCCACAATCCGTTAGCACTACTCTTCGCGAGTAGGAGGAACGATTTACATGGACAAGAAAAAGCTCACAGAGGCCATCACCAAGGCTCTCGAAGAAAAAGGGAAAAGGAAATTCAAGCAGAGCCTCGAATTAATCCTGAACTTCAGGAGCATCGATTTCTCCAAGTCAGAGAACAGGCTCAACCTGGACATTGCGCTTCCCAAGGGAAAAGGAGCCAAGACCCCGAAAGTCGCGGTCGTAGGTGACGAAGGCATAACCGCCCAGGCGAAGAAGGCCGGCGCGGACCTGACGATACTTCCGAACGAGATTCCCGCCTACTCTGCGAAGGACAAGCTCTCCATGCTCGCAAACGAATATAGCATGCTCGCTCAGCCCAACCAGATGGCCACGATAGCTAAAAGCCTGGGGCAGTACTTGGGCCCGAGGGGGAAGCTCCCGAAGCCGATGGTGGGGAACGTGAAGGAGGCGATAGAGCGCGCCAAGAAGAGCGTGCGCATCGCATCCAAGGGCAAATACCTCCCCACGGCGCAGGCATTCGTGGGGACCGAGGAAATGCCCATGCAGGATCTCATAGAGAACGCCGAAGCGATTTACGAGGCGGTGAGGACCAAAATTCCAGAAGGGAACATAAAATCCACCTATGTTAAGCTCACGATGGGCAAGTCGGTCAAAATCTGATGTGATTCTTATGGTCAAGAACGCTAAAAAGGAAAAAACGCAGGGGGAAAAGAAGGAAAGGGTCGCGATTACGAAGAAAAAGCAGGCAGTGAGCGAAATTTCCGCGAAGACCAAGGAATACCCGACGCTCGCGGTTGTGACGCTGAGGAACCTGCCCGACGATTTGCTCCAGTCCTCGAGAAAGAAGCTCAGGGAAGCCGACGGGACGTGGGTGAAAGTTTCCAAGCTCGCGGTGCTGAAGCGCGTGCTCGATTCCGCAGGGCTCAAGGCCCAGGCGGACAAGATAAAGGACCCCTCGGTGCTGTTCCTCACCAAACACACTCCATACGAGCTCAACTCGTTCTTCAGGAAGAACAGGAAGAAAGTCGCCGCGAAGGCAGGCCAGATTTCCCCGTTTGAAATCGTGGTTCCGGCAGGGGACACGGATCTGCCTCCGGGCCCGGCGCTCTCCGAGCTCAAGTCCGCGGGCGCGGCCGTTCAGATAAAGGCAGGGAAAATAGCGATTACGAAGGATTCCACTTTAGCAAAGAAAGGCGAGACGATAACTAAGGCAAAGGCAAAGGCGCTCCAGATGCTCGGCGTACTCCCTTTTGAAGTGGGCGTGGAGCTAGTTTTCGCGTACGACGGAAAGTACATTTACGGCGCCGACGTGCTCAACATAGATTTGGATACCCTCAGGCCCGAAATACTCTCTTCGTTCAGGGACGCGCTCAACATGTCCATAAACGCCGCATATCCGACAGAGCAGAACATGGAAATACTGCTCAAGGACGCGTTCATACAGGGCAGCAACGTTTCCATAAACACAGGAATTTATTCTTCTAACTCGATGGAGCAGCTTCTCACCCTTGCCGTGAGGCAAGGTGTGGCCGTGTCGGGTTTGAACAAATGATGAAAAGGTGAATTTATGACGAAAGTAGATCCATATTTGCATGCGGTCCTGCTCCTCCACGGAGCCGGGAAGGAAGTGAACGAGGGAAACCTCTCCTCGGTGCTCAAATCGGCAGGCGTTGAAGCTGACGGGGCCAAGGTGAAGGTGCTCGCAGACGCGGTCAAAGGCGTGAACTTCGAGGATTTGCTCAAGAACGCGCTCGTTGTTGCGGCCCCTGCGGCGGCAGCTCCGGCAGCCGAAGCAAAGAAAGAGGCTCCTAAGGAGGACCCGGCCAAGAAGGAAGAGCAGGCGGCAGAAGGGCTCGCGAACCTCTTCGGATAATTTTTCTTTTTTCCCTTATTTTCAATTTTTTCGTTCGGCACAGCGTAAGCCCGTTTTTTGCGGTAGAGCATACATTTATATATAATTTCCCACATAATTCCAATGCTGTTTAGCGAGGTTATAAAATGCTTCAAAAAAGACACACCACTTCAGAACTCACCTCAATTCCCAAGGACTGCGGCGGCACGTTGAATAACCCACGAACGGATAAGTCAGTTCCAAAGCCAGTTGGAACGTACTCTGTATTGTCCGAGCCAATACGTTTGCTGAAGCACACCCACGGCGCGTCGGACAGGGGAGGAACACACTTCGGCGTGATTCTTCGGGCCCTGCAACTAACCAATCCGGACGCCTACGGCAATGCATTCGTGAGCGGAAGGTACGGCCTGCGTATGGACACGATTTTTTCTAGGGTGAGCGCCATTCTTGAAAAGCAGGCGAACCTACAAAAACTCACTGCGCAAGAAAAAACCGAGTATGCCTGCTTTTTGAACGCCCTGGTGCTCTTGGCGTCGATAGAAGGAGGGCAAACCCTCGCAACTATTATCGCAGGATTGAAAAATCCGGAGCACGCGAGAACAGTGCGCGATGTTCTCGAACGCGGACGCATTCCAGTCCCTCCGATGGAACAAGAATAGGCCGCGCTACGAAATCCCAACTAATAATAGTATCGTAGGGATTATTATCGCGGCCATCATCACAGTGCGCTCCACCCCAATTCTCACCGTCGCGTAGCCAACAGCGGATGAAAGCGCGAACACAAGCACTCCAAGAACCCCGTCAAGTATGAAAACGACCGCAAGCAGGTAGAGCGCGAGAATCCAGTTGAACCAGGAAAAATCCACCTCTGAAAGCCGACCCACATTTTTTCTCAGGATGAACAAGGCGGCTCCGGCAATGGCAAGCCCGAGGAAGAAATAGAACATCAGCATGTCCATATTTTCCCAGATTCCTATTATTTGCGAGAGATTCACAACCAGCCCGTGCCTCGCCTTCTCAATGCTCGCGCTGCTCGCGAGCGCGAACACGAACTGCCCTGCGTTCACCGCCGCGACCGTCGCAAGGTAGTTCTCGGTTTCAAACGCGATGAATATGGACGCGAAAGCCGCAATCTGCGCAGGAGAGCTTATCGCAGGTATGAGGTTGGCCATCCCCCCGAGCGCCACCCCCAAAGCAGAATATTTCAATATCCCGAACCCCACGTTTCCGTCCTTCTGCTTGGGCATCCTCTGCTTCCTGTAATTCAATATCGCGCCCATGGCAAAAAACCCTGAGAACAGCGGAAGGAACCCGTCCTGCATTTCCATGCGCAGCGCGTAAAACCCCAGCAACCCAGCCGCAAGGAAAACAACTGCCGCGAGAGCCGGGTTTTTCGTCCGGATCACAAGCAACAGCGAAGCGCCTGCGAGTATGTGCACTAGATAGGGCTGCACCAGGGCATAAGCTACCGGATAAAATTCTATTGCAAGCGGCACGAGCAGGAACGCGAGGAACGAAGCGAAAAGCGTGGAAACCACGGTGGTCTTGAGCGCCGCAATCCCGTTCCCCTCCATGGCCATCCGGTTCCCGGGCAGCACCGAGACAATCGTTCTTTCGTCCGGAATCCCGAA
>JBAZLI010000040.1 GCA_041650355.1 Candidatus Micrarchaeia archaeon
GTTGGATATGGTGCCTGTCTGGTCTATGAAGTTGTTGGTGATTGACCATGTGTGGTCCACGAATATTGAAATCTGCTGGAAGGATTGCACTTCCGCGCAGGTGGTGTTCACGGATACGTTGTAGTTCAAACCGTAGAGGTTGGCTGCGTCCGTGAGGTTGAGCGTGAAATTCGTGGAGTTGCCGGTGGTGATGGTGCCCAGGATTTGCGTTGCATTCCCCACAGCTGCGAGAGTGCCCGCGGAAATCGTTGCGTTGCAGCCGGTTCCTGAGCCGGTGTAGTTCACTGCCACGTTCAGGGTTCCGTTCGCATATCCGATTACGGAGTTGTTCTGCGGGGCGATGATTTCTGATAGCAAGGGGCTTATGAATGCCGCGGTGAGCGGTGCGGAGTCCACTCCTCCGATCATTTTTCCAAGCGAATTGGTGCTGTTGTAGGGGTAGCCGGCGCCGGAAGCGCCTATGTAAAGCCCGCCTATGCTGGAATTCACGCTGCCCTTTATTTCAACGCTCCCGTTCAGAACGTTCGGGTATATGTTGCCCTGGTTCTTTCCGTCATAAGTGCAGCTGTAGAAGTTCGAGCCATTGGAATCGGTTATATATGTCGTTGGGGATGTTCCTGAATCGGAGAAATTGTTGAGGCAGATAATGTTATTCGAGGCGCCTGCATCGAATAACAGTAAATTGGTTGCATTCAAGAATGTGTTGTTTATGAAAATGTTGCCCGTAAAAGTGCCTGCTTGGAGAGATGCTGCATACGTCGCTCCCAATCCGTTTATCGTGCTGTTAGCGATTGTATTATCGTAGTTACTGGCATAGATGAGAAGTGCTCCATATGCGTTGTTCTTGCCACTAATCTGGCAGTTCGTGAATGTGTTGTTGTCGGAACCCGAATAAACAAAAACGCTGTAGCTCGTGCTCGATAAGAACGTGGAACCTTCTATGGAATTATTATCACTTACTTGCAGATATAAATTGCCGTAGGTGCCTGCTGTTCCGGTTGAGTTGATTATTTTGTTGTTTGAAGAACCAGCAACATAGATTCCGCCTTCTGCCCCAGATGTTCCCGTGGAATTTAGTATGGTGTGTGTGTTAGAGTTATCTGTGAAATAAAAACCTCCAACTGCGCCCGTAGTCCCGTTGGAATTGGTTATGATGTTGTTGGAACTTGAGTGGGAAAAAAAGCCGTATGAGCCTGTTGAAATTCCTTTTGAATCAATTATCTGATTGCCGTTTGAGTTCACGTATAAAGCAAAGCCTGCTTTCGAGTTTGAGACTCCTGAATTATTTAATACAGTGTTATTAGAGGCCGTAGCAAGGAAAATTCCTATGCCGTCTTTGGAATAGGCAATGTTATTGTTCAGCGTGTTGAAATGAGCCCCATATAGAAGTATTGCGGTTGAATAAGTCGGATTTACATAATTGTTCACGGTTACGTTTATGTTGTTGTTTTCAATCGTTCCGTTGTGCGCTCCATTGTAGTAAATTCCAACATCAAAGCCGTTTATGTTGCAGTTCTTGATGGTTGTATTAAATTGGTTTGTGTAAACCCCCCAGGTGTTGCTGGTATTTGTCCCTTCTATAAGCCCTCCTGCGCAGTCAATGAAGGCATTCGAACCTCCATCTATGTATATGCCCGAGGATTGGTTGGCTGATGCTGATACGCCGATGAAATGGTTGTTATTTGAGTTGGTGGATACCTGTATGCCATATCCTGCTGCCCCGGATGCTATATTGCGGCCGGTTACGTTGGTTAATGTGTTGCTATTGCAGCTTCCGTATAGAAGTATGCCCTTGCCGTAGTGCGAATTTGCGATATTGTTATTTAGCGTATTGAAGCTGGCGCCCCCGCGTAGGAGTATAGCGGATGAGTAAGTAGGATCTACCCAATTATTCACGCTCGTGTTCACGTTATTATTTTCTATCGTTCCGTTTATCGCCGTTGCTCCATTGTAGTATATCCCAACGTCGAACCCGTTTATGTTGCAGTTCCGTACGGATGTGTTGAATACAGTGGTGTAAACTCCCTGGGTGTTGAATGTATTATTCCCTGAAATCGTGAAGCCGGCGCAGTTTATTGAAACGTTTGAGGCAGTGACGTTGAAGCAGTTTGTTCCTGTTGCGTTGAGGTCGCCGTTCATGGTGCAGCTCTCGTTCACGTTTTGGCCGCAGGTGAAACTGGCTGTTGCTCCTATGCAAGAGATGACTTGGGGCACGTTGGTGAGCGAAATCTGCTGCTCAGAAGAGAGGTTGATTGTGAAGGGGCCGAGCGCACCGGACGAATTGGCGGATTGGGTGGCAAGGACAACCCCGTTGGCAGCTATGGCGTAACTTGCGCTCGGAGTGAGATTATACACTATATATTGTGCAACCGTGCTTGCGTTCGTGGAACTTTCGTTCCACATCATGGAATCGTTGGTCCACTCCACGTAAAGCTTCCTGGTTATGTTCTGCGAAGAGTTCGAAGCGAAAACAGAATGCAAAGTCTTTCCGAAACCGTCCTGGCAGGAGGAGAAGTTGGAGATTCTCGAGCAGTAAAAGAAAGTCCCTGCGCTTCCGTTCCTGTAGCCGCTGGAGCCTCCGCTCAGATTCACCAGGCCTGAGAAGGTGTTGGTTACGTAGCTAACGGAAACCCTGCCGCCGCTGCCGCCGCCACCCCAATAGCCGCCTCCGGAATAGGTGCTCCCTTTGGCTCCTGCAACGCTTATGGTCCCGGTTCCGTTCAGTTCGGAGGCAGTTATCCACACGCTGCCGCCGCTGCCGCCGCCGGTTCCCTGCGCCCAAGTTGAATAGTGCGAACTGTTCAGGCCCTCCGCGTGAATTGCTCCCTCCAGCGCCAGCCGCTCGGAAACAGAGATGACAATCTTGCCGCCGCCTATGCCGCCGGTTCCGTCCCCCACCGCTCCGCCTCCGCTGCCGATTTCATATGGAGCGATTACATCTCCGTAAGCAGGGCCTCCGGCATAATCGTTCAGGCCGTTGCCGCCGTTGCCGCCGTAACCTCCTCCGCCGGTTCCGCCGCCGCAGCAGGAACCGTTGGCTCCTGCGCCAGGACCGAGGCCCGGGCCGTACCCCAAACCGCTGGAGTTTATCAAGGCCTGCGATTCTACAGTGAGGTTTGCAACGCTTATGTTGGGAAATCCAGCTATGGAACTGTTGGCAAGGACGATTATATCAGAGGACACTGCCAGGGGCGTGTTGTTGCAGAACAGCACCGCACCTCCGCTGACGTTCAGGTTATCGAAAACAGGGTAAGATGAATTCCACGGGGTGTAAGCAACTGAAGTGCTTGGGAAGCCGTTGTCGATCACGAGGAAGCCGGCGCCGGACCCGGGCACTAAGAGGACCGTGCCGGCTCCGCCGTACTGCTTTCCGCTGTATCCTCCGAAGGCCGTAATCGTTCCGTCGAAACTGGAGCTAGAATAGTAAATCGCGATGCGGCCGCCCGCACCCCCTCCGCCATGGTAGCCGCCGCCCGAATAGGTGCTACCCCGGCCTCCGTCTGCACGTATTGTTCCTGAGCCGCTCATGTTTTCAGTTATTAACCAGATGCTTCCTCCGCTGCCTCCTCCGGTTCCAGACCCCACTGCGCTGTGGTTGCCGGACGTTCCGTTCGCGGTTATTATTCCGTCAACTTGAATCCTGGAGGCGTTTATGAAAATCGCCCCGCCTCCGCTGCCTGCGTAAGCGCTGCTGATTGAGCCCCCTCCGCTTCCGAGCGTTGTGGGTATTGTGATGTTGCCGTAGGGCGTTCCGCCAGCGGTAAGGGCCAGCCCGGTTCCCCCTGTGCCGCCGTGCCCTCCTCCACTCGTGCCCTGCCCTGAGGTCCTGTTGGTTCCGGCTCCCGGACCGAGGCCAGGGCCGTATCCCCTGGCGTCCGCGCTTATGCGGCTCCCGGCTTCAACTACGACGGCGTCCGCGCTTAGGTTGACTGGCCCGTTGGCCCCTGTGGGCGAGCTGTCTATTGTGAGCACCGCGTTGTTGGTCACTATAATGGAAAAGCACTCCACGCTCCGGTTCAGAATGTAGTTGGAACTTATTGTCCATGTGCCCCCAGTGTCTGTGCAATTCTCATAAGTGCGGATTAGCAGGGTGTTGCTGCAATTTGTGGCTCCGTCCAAAATTCCGTCGTTAGGTGTTGCGCACACGGCCCAGTCCTGGCCCGCCGCGAGTTCCTGAGAGACCACCGAATCCGAGCGGTTCTGGTAAAGCGCCGACACTTCCTGCGACGTGAGGGAACGGTTCCAGTACGCGAATTGGTCCATGTAGCCGTTGTATTGCCAGCTCCCGTCGTTGCGGATGCCGAGCAGGAGGTTGTAGGCATTAGCTCCGTATACTATGGCATTGTCGGAATTTTCCAAAATTCCGTCGATGTAGATGCTGGTGTTGCTGCCGTTGAAGGTGGCCGCGATGAATGTCCACGCATCCGTTGTGAGGGTCGTGTTGGAACAAAAAAGAGATGAACCGTTCCAGATGTATACCGCGCCGTCAACGCCCCCGCACGTGGAGGCGTCGGATCCCACGAAGCCCAGGTAGAATCCGGACGCCGAGCCGGAGCCTTTCGTCACAAGGTAGTTGACGAATTGGCTGCTTATATCGCTCGGATTCACCCACCCTGTGATTGAAAACGGCTTGTCAAACTCCAGGTCGTCATTGTCCGGAACCGTGATGTTCCCGCTTGAGAAAAGATACCCGCCGGTTCCGTTCCATCCGCCCGTCGCGTTCCATGTCGCGCCGTTCACTGTTCCGTTGTTTCCGAACATCGTGTAGTCTCGCGTCTTTCCTGCTCCTGCGCTGTTGTTTACGTCGAAGTTCATGTTCAGGATTGCGATGCTCGAGCCGTTCAATCTCCAGTCATAGGCAAAGCGTACCGGATCGTTGTTGAGGTCTGTTGCGTTCACGTAAACTGTGAGGTTTTCCTGCGTGGTGTTAGCTCCCAGGGTGCTGTTGAGGATTATGGAATTTATGGAGGGAGCGCCGCTCTGCGCGTACAAAGCGCTGCTGCAATTTGTGGTTCCGTCCGCGCTTCCGTCGTTAGGGGTTGCGCACACGGTCCAGTTCTGGCCCGCCGCGAGTTCCTGGGAGACCATCAAATCCGAGCGGTTCTGGTAATGCGCGGTAATCTCTTGCGGGGAGAGGGCTCGATCGTATATGTTTATATTATCTATATTCCCGCCGAACGGATAACCTGTGCTGTAGTATGTGCCTATCTTGAGCGAATCCGCCCCTGAGTCGCCTATGTCGCTGGTGTACGGTTGCGAGTTTTTCTGGATTCCATCCACATAAATTCTCTGGTCTGCGCCGTCGTACGTGGCTACCAGGTGGTGCCATACGTTGTTGGCGTACGGGCCGTCCGATGTACCGACTTGCCCGCTGCCTTCTACAATTGCTCCGTTCAGCCTGAAATAAACGTTGTTGACGTAAACCAGACTGTAGGTCCCCTGGCTGTTTGTGAGGGGGCCTTTGAAGATTATGCCGTCATTGTCAGGATTGCTTGCATGGTATACCCATGCCTCGAGCGTTATTTCTTTCCCGGTAATGTTCAGGCTTTGAGAGCTTCCTGCATCTATGTATGAGCCTGTGCTGCCATAAGAGTATGCTCCGGTTCCGTTCCATCCGCCCGTCGCGCTCCATACCGCATCCGTAACAGTTCCGTTGTTTTCGTATGAACTGTAATCCCTGGTCTTTCCTGCTCCGGCTGAATTGTTCACGTCGAAGTTCATGTTGAGGACTGCGATGCTTGAGCCGTTCAATCTCCAATCATAGGCGATGCTGATGTTATCGCCTTCTGCATCTGTTGCGTTCACGTAAATTGTGAGGTTCTCCCGCGTGGTGTTGGCTCCATAGGTGCTGTTGAGGGTTATTGAATTCAGCGTGATGTTCGCGGCGTCGTTGTATGCGTAAACAGCTTCATCGCCAAATTGGAATTTCAGCACGTGCTTCTTGGCGCTCAGGACTTTGCTTGTTTCGTACGAGGTTTCGTTGCACGAGTAATTTTCTGCGAATACCGAGCATTCTTCGCTGAGGCAATCGCTGCCGAGCCATTGGTATTGGAACGTTTCGTTTCCGCATCTGAGCTCCAGGAATTTCAAATCGTAATTTTCCTCCAGGGAATCGCTCCAGCGCGTGTATTCTGAAGTGTAGTTAGGCTCGTTGGTCGCGGTTACGGTGAGGTTCGCCTCCCCAAGAGTGATGAATTCTACTGCCCAGTTCCCGTAAAGGGTCGGGTGGGAATGGATGTTGAGCACGCTTATGCTTATCTCATAGGTCTGGTTGCTCAGGGAAGGGACGATCCACTCTATGGCGTCCAGCAGGCCGTTCCCGTTGGTGTCCCGGGCTGTGAAGGGCACTTCCTTGACCAGGACGCCGTTCTGCTCCAATTCACTGATTTCGGCTCTTGAAAGGGAATTCTTGGGCAGGCCTTCCTCGGAGCTTACGTGCCAGGCGAGCGTCGCAAGCTCCGCGGATGGAATCTCAACCGGGAGCGATGCGTTCGCGCTTATGTTCTCGTAGTGGATGTCCGAACTTATGAGCACTTCCTTCGAGCGCTTTCCCGTATTCCTTTCTTCGGATGCCGGACCCGGGGTTTCGTACAAAACCTCGAGTTCAGTGACAGGCTCGCTTATATCAACGATTTTCTGGTCCTGCCACCTGCTAGGCTTCACTGCTCCCGGCCCGAGGTCGTTTCCGTTAGCGCTGTCCCGGATGGATATCACGGAGGCGCTTGCTGGAATGTAAACGGAAACGCTCTGCGGTGAGGCAAGGGAAACTGTTTTCTTCCACCTTACCGGCTGGCCGGTGCGTGCCTCGTACTGGACGGTCGAGACGGATGCATTCTCAGAGATGTTGGACTGCGCAGGCCCCACCATCACTGTCACGGTGTTGCTGGGGACGATGCTTCTTCCGTCCGAAGCGTAAAAAACAATGTGCTCAGAGCCCGCGAAGCCCTGCAGCGCCGACACGGTCGCGATGCTTCCCTGGAAGGAGACGATTACGCTGTCGGAAGGGCTCGAGGTGAAAACCAATGCGTCCTTGTCCGAATCCCTGAAATTGCCGGACAGGTTCAGTGTGGCGTTGTGCCCTTCTTCAAACGAAATATCAGATATGTCAGTTATGAGGACCGGGGGTTTGTTCCTGCCCTTTATGTTTGTGCACCTGTATCCGAGCTCCACGGGGTCCGAGCCAGGGGGATAGGCGTAGAAGTATACGGTTTCCACTCGCTGGCCCGGCTGGCCCGAGCTGAATTCTACGTCGTACCTGCCCTCGGTTTCCGGAATGAACGTGATTCCGTATTTGCGCTCTGAAAGGTTCTCTGGGATAAATTCGGAGCGCGAGACGTCCGGGAATATTATGGATATTGACGCGAGCGGGGAGGAGCGCTTGGAGACAACGACTGAGATTTCCAGCTGCGCGCCGGTTTCCACGCAGTATGCACGGTACGGGCTTTCCTCTACTACCTGGAACGGCTGGGAGCTGCTCTGGTTCACGTCGGGGCTTTGGGATGGGTCTATGGCCGACGCCGACGAAGAAGAGAAGTAAAGGGCCAAGAATAGGAACAGCCATGCCAGCAAAGGAAAAATTAACTTTAGCGCCCCTGGTTTTCCCATTTCTCTTCAACCCACAAGATGTATGCGTGGGAAATACAGAATTAACCATTATAAAGCTTCCGACGCTTCAAACGAGGGAGAAACGAGAGGGGCATAATGCAGGCCGTGCATATTGCATCGGGGATTATGCATAGTATGTAATTGATTGGTTTGTCAACGTTTTAATATATTGCGTGATTCAAAAAATAAGGTGATGAAGTGCTCGATATCAAGCTGATTAGGAAAGATGCTGAAGCTGTGAAAAAGGCGCTCAGGGACAGGAACCAGGACGCCGGAATAGTGGATAAACTAACCGAACTGGACGCGAAGTGGAGGCAGGACAAGGCAGAGGCAGAGGCACTAAGGGCGGAGAGGAACAAACTCGGGCTGGCCATATCAGAGGCGAAGAAGCAGGGGAAGGACGCGTCGGGATTCGTGAGGAAAAGCGGCGAGGTTAGCGCAAGGGCCAAGGAGCTCGGGGAAGAGGTCGAGAGGCTGGAGAAGGAATTGGATGAGATGATGCTCCAGGTTCCCAACATCCCTGACAAGAGCGTTAAAATCGGGAAGGATGAAAGCGGGAACCAGGAGGTTAGGAAATGGGGCGAGCCGGGGAAGGTCAAGGGACTGGCGCACGACGAGATAGGGCTCAGGACCGGATTGCTGGATTTCGAGCGGGGGAGCAAGCTCGGAGGGCACAGGTTCACGGTGATGTACGGGAAGATGGCGAAGCTGGAAAGGGCGCTCGGGGCGTTCATGCTGAACGCGCACGCTGCGCGCGGATATATGGAAGTCTGGGTCCCGCATCTGGTGAAGAGCGAAATAATGCAGGGCACGGGCCAGCTTCCGAAGTTCAAGGAGGATTTGTACAAAACCGACGATGATTTGTGGCTCATACCCACAGCCGAGGTTCCGCTCACCAACCTGCACGCAGGCGAGGTGCTGGAGCTCGCGGACCTTCCCAAGAGATACATGGCGCTCACGCCGTGCTACAGGAAGGAGGCTGGCGCGTACGGGAAGGACATAAAGGGGATGATAAGGCAGCACCAGTTCGACAAGGTGGAGCTGGTGAAGGTTTGCGAACAGGAAAAAAGCTTTCACGAGCTCGAGTTGATGGTGAAGGACGCCGAAAACGTTTTGCAGATGCTTGGGATTCCGTACAGGGTGATTGAGCTGTGCACCGGCGACCTGGGGTTCGCGAGCGCGAAAACGTACGACTTGGAGGTGTGGATGCCGAGCCAGAAGAA
>JBAZLI010000041.1 GCA_041650355.1 Candidatus Micrarchaeia archaeon
ATCCTGAGATGAGGGTCCATACCGGGACTCCGCCCTCTACTTCCAGTGAGAATTCAGCTGAGTCCATTCCGCAGGCGGATGCAGCTGCCGGGCTGTCCATCCAGCTTTCGTCCAGCTGGGCCAGAAACGAGAAGGGCATGTCGCGGATGGACGCGTCCGGGTCAGGAACCGTGAGCGCGTATCCCTTGGAGCCCGAGAGCGAATCGAAATAATAGTCCCATTGGAGGGCAAGGCCCGCGCCTTCGCTTGCTCCCTTCACGGAAACCAGTTTCGCATCCTTCCTGAACCACACTATGTTTTTTTCCGCTGTTTGGAGCCCGTCTTTTGCAGAGAACGGCTGCTGCGGGGAAAAAGACTGGTCCCGGGTGATGTTTATTGTGATGTTGGGCTGGGCTGATTCGTTTTGTTTGCCATCCGGAGTAAGGAAAGTGCATCCTGCGAGGAACATGATAAGGAATACGGAAACAAGCAGCAATCTCATCCAACCACCCGTTCTTCCTTCTCCTAAAACATTTATAAAAAGCGACGCTCAGGGCTTTTTTTGCATTTCCTTCAGGAGCTTTTCTGGAATGGGGGCGCAACTGCAGTTTTTCCGGTGCGCGAGGTGCCATTTGACGCGCTGCTCGAAAGAGGCGTTTTCTGGCATCTTGTTTTTCAAATGCCATGCTTTGTTGATTGCCATGGTGAAAACCAAAGGATTACGGATAGACCCTGTTTATCACGCGCGGGAAAGGAATCGCGTCCCTTATGTGGTCCAGGCCGAGCATCCATTTCACCAAGCGCTCTATCCCCAAACCGAAGCCTGAGTGCGGGTAGGAACCGTATTTTCTCAAATCAATGTACCATTCGTAGTTCTTCCTGTCCAGCTTCTGCTCGTCAATGCGGGCCATGAGCTCTGCATAGTCCCAAATCCTTTCCGAGCCGCCGATTATTTCCCCGTGGCCTTCAGGAGCGAGCACATCTGCGTTGAGAACTGTTCCCGGGTTGTCCGGGTCCTCGCGCATGTAAAATGCCTTTATGTCCCTGGGGAAGTTGGTCACGAATATGGGCTTGTCCTCTTCCTTCGTGAGCAAAGCTTCCTCGTCCGCGCCTATGTCCTGGCCCATCTTTATGTTCGCGCCTTTCTTTATCGCGAGCTTCACTGCTTCCTCGTAAGTGATGCGCTTGAAGGGGGTGCGCACTGCCTTGAGCTTTTCAGGTTCGCGTCCTACTGCTTGGAGTATGTCTGCGTGGTTCGCAGCCATTTTCTGCGCTACGTATTCGAGCATCTTCTCCTGCACTTCCATGTTCATTTTCTGGTCGTAAAAGGCCATTTCGGGCTCGAGGTGCCAGTACTCGCACAGGTGGCGCACCGTCCTTGACGGTTCGGCGCGGAAGGAAGGGGCGAAAACGTAAACTTTTTCCAGCGCGGTTGTAAAGACTTCGGCATAGAGCTGGCTGCTCTGCGTGAGGAACGCCTTTTGCCCGAAGTAGTTCATTTCAAACAATGTGGAGCCGCCTTCGCATCCTGCCTGGGTTATCATAGGGGGCGCAAGCTCGAAAAATTCCTCGTTGTCGAAAAATTCGCGGAGGTATTTCACTATATAGTAGCGGCCCTTCATTATGTTCGTGAGCCTCTGGGAACGGAGCCAGAGATGGCGCGTGTCCAGGAGGAAATCCACGGACTGGTCTTTTGCAATCGGGAAGGGTTCGCTTTTTCCCACTATTGAAATGTCGGAAACCGCGAGCTCGTAGCCCCCCGGAGCGCGCTTGTCCTCTTTCACCGTCCCTTCAACCAGAATCGTGGATTCCACGTATGCAGAGGAAGCAAGAGAGAATTTCTGTTCGCCTACTGCGTCTTTTTTTACCGCGCACTGCACGATTCCAGAGGAATCCCTCACTACGATGAAGGTTAAGCCTCCGGAAGTGCGGGAGCGGTGAATCCAGCCCCTTATTTTAACCTTTCCAGTAGAGGAACCGGAGAGTATTGAGCCTATTCGCGTGAAATCCCTGTCAAGAACGTCCATCTTTTCACCTGAAGGGATTTTAACGGCAACGATTTAAACATTAACGAAAGGATTTAAATCCTTAAAGTTCACTAATTACAACATGAGTAGATTGATGGTCGGGAATCATGCACCTACCCGGGCGCAGACTGGAAAGGAAAAACCACTCAACGAGCAGATGGGGGACTGGCGCAGGGCAGCGAGATGCAAAATCGTGGCTGGGAATCTTCCTGAGCAGATTGTTGCGCGGAACAAGTGGCCCGAAAGGCCTGGGAAAGATGCGGAAGGAAAGTTCCGAATAACCACTGTTCCGGAAAAGCTCGGAATAAGGAAATTGGGACTGCTGGAGCCAGGTGTAGTAGAGGTGGATTTTTACAGCGTGCGCGAAGGGAGGAGGGCGAAGCGCATAGTTGTAACCGACCTGTTCAGGGCTGTGAGGATGCTCAAGCACGTATGCGACAGCGCCGAAGCGGAATTCAAGAAAAGGGATAATATTTTGGGTGAGATTGAGAATGCGAACGCGAGGCTTGCGCAGAACTGGAAAAAACTGGGCGAAAGCGAGTACCGCGAAATAGAGGGGCAGGTTGGGAAGATTCTGGATGCGATATCCAATGATGTCGCGATGAGCAAGAAGTTGGGGCGTGAAAAGCTGGAGGGGGCAGTGAAACTGCTTGTGGAAGGGAAGAATGAGGCGAATCTTTTCAACAAGCACGCAAAGCTTGCAGGGGCGTGCGCGAAGCTCGTGGGTTTCAGGAACAGGTACGGGAGATGGAGGGACTGGGAAAACTCAGGTGTGATAGGGTACAACAGGCTGAGGGAATGGGCACTCAGAAAGGAAAGGGACGAGATGGTGAAGGCGAGGCTGCGCATCATCTCGAAGGAGATGAAGAAAGACAATTATGATAAGGGCTTCGCGATACGGAATCTGTGGATGCGCGATTGCATGTTCGTGGGGCGCATAGAGGATGCGGTAAAGGTATTGCGGAGAGGAAATGGCGTCGATATTCTTGCCGCGGAAAGGATGAGGAAACTTTCTGAAAAGCTTTACCTTCTAGGAATCCATATAAAAGTGAAACCGCATGTGGAACGGGCCCTCGCGCATTTGGGGCAAAACCAGGTGAAGGAAGCCCTGGGGGGTCTAGAACAGGCCAGATATGGACTCTCTAATGATGGCAGCAGGAATGGAAAGGAGATGACTAAAATAGTTGTGCGCACTGTGCTGATGCTCACAGACAGGGTAGGATACGCGAAAAAGGAGCTCGAGGAGGTCGGAAAGCGGCTTAGGGACGAGAAGGACAGCGTGCCTGAGGGAAGGGCCAAAAACCTGCTGAGGTCGGCTTATGGGCATCTTCTAAAAGGCGAAAAGGGCGCTGCTATCCTGGACATGGAAAAGGCTTGCGAAGCGTTTGAGTGCAACAAGCCCTGGTGGATTGCCGCACAGCTGGAGAAGACCGGGGACGCTTATCTGGATGAAGCTGTGGGGAAAATAAAGTTCGGATGCTACAAGCTGATGGAGAAGAAAGACGTGTGGAGGAGCGCTGAGGCTTTCAGGAAAGCCGCTGAAGCCATCAACGGATAAAACAGCTGTGCGGAAAATCAGGGACGAGGGAGTCTAATGAGTACGAGCCTCTTCTCAGAAATTATCTGGTAATTGGACGCGGGACTTTGTGGTTTTACAGGTTTTTTGAATGATTTTCCATCCCATTCGCCTATTTCTGAAAGCATTCTGGTGATTTTCCTCTTAAGTTTCTCACCCGGATTTGCATTCAGGGCATTCCTAAGCGCGCAGGATTCCTCCATGGGCAGGTGCATTTTTTCGAAACAGCGGGCGCACCAATAATCCAAAGTTTCGATTTTGATGGTCGTTCTTGTGCATGACTGCGCACGCGTGAAGCTCTTGAGCGCGCCGTTGTAATCTGATGTAAAATACAGGGCGAGGCCGAGCTTGAAATGGAGGTTCCCGTAATCGTAGTTTATGCATAATGCCTTTTTGTAATTCGGCACGGCCTTGGCAAATTCCCTTTTTTTGAAATGGCACTCCGCAATGAGTCTGAATGGTTCCGAATTATAGGGTCTTATTTCGGCAGCGCGGGAAAAGGAAATTATTGCCTCATCGTATTTTTTGAGCTTGAACAGGCATATTCCCTTGTTGTGGTGGGCAAAAAAATGGGTTGGCTTGATCCCGATGACAGCGTTGAATTCCACAATTGCCTCGCTCAGCATGCCGCGTTCATGGTATTCGCAGCCCGTCGAGAATGCGGCGCGGGCTTCGTCCTTCTGCGGGTTTGTGTCCATGGTATTATGTGGTATCTAAAGTTTAAAAGGTTTTCACTCGGCGCATTTATAAGAATTGCCTCTGAAAAAAGCATCCGTTCTGTAGTTCTTCGCTTTTGAGCGCATGAGGGTGGGGGTTCTGGAATACGAAAAGTGCAAAAACTTGTGCTGGAATTTGCTTCCGAAGGTGTCGAGAAGCTTCGCTCTGTGCATCCAGGTGCTCCCCAGGCCCATAGACGAGCAGATGATGACTGCGTATCTTCTCTACAGGGTAATAGATACGATAGAGGACTGCGGCGCCGGGATTGAAACCAAGAAGGAGATGTTCGACCGGGTGCTCCTGCTCGCGGGCAGGAAGACGATGGATAGGAACGAAATCACGGCGTGCAGGGATGCGCTGGTCGCGAAGATTGACTCTGGATCAGAGGCCGAACTGCTAAAGAATTTCGACTCCCTGATGGAAGTTTACCGCGCCCAGCCCCCTGAGATAAGGAAGGCGATAAGGAAATGGGGCGCGGTGATGGCGCGGGGGATGTACGAGTTCCTTCAGAAGGGAATCCACACGTTCAGGGACCAGAACAAGTACAGCTACTACGTCGCAGGAGTGGTCGGGTACATGATAAACGACCTCTTTTATTACAATCACGTCATAGACGCCGGATTGAAGAGAAAGCTCAGGGCGCACGCGAAGCGGTTCGGGCTGGCGCTCCAGAAGGTGAACATACTCAGGGACGTGGCGAGGGACATAAAGGAGAGGAGGTATTACTGGCCAGAGTACGTAATCAAGAAATACAGGCTGAGCTACGAGAGCATGTGCCTGCCCGAGAACCGCGCCGCGGCGATGAAGGTGCTGAAGGTGCAGATAGCCGACGCGCTCACCTACCTGCACTCGGCGATGTACTACGTGGTCTCGCTCCCGAAGGATGCGGTGAGGGTGCGGATGTTCTGCACGATACCGCTGTTCATGGCAATCGAGTCGTTCGCAAAATGCAACGGCAACCAGGACGTGTTCGACAGCAGCGTGCGGGTGAAGATTTCCAGGCTGAAAGTGTACGAGATAGTGGCGAAATCCTGGCTCCTGGGCGCCTTCAACGGCCTCATGGTCGGGTGGTTCTTCGACTCTCTCAGGGGGGTTCCGGTGCCTGCGGACAGCCCGCTCATACACGGAATGCAGTAAATTTCATGGTGGTTTTATGGCAATAGTTGAATTCGACGAATACAAGGGAAACAAGCTGATTGTCCTGAAAAGGGACGAGAACGACCAGTACGCGTTCAAGTTCGGGAAATCCAAGGCGAAGCTCATCGTGGAGAACTTCGAGGCGATAAGGAAATTCGCTGAAGAAGAAGGATAGCGATGCTGAACCAGGCGCGCGCGCTGGCCGAAAGGCTCGAAAAAGTGGACGTTTCTCCCAAGGCTGCGCTGGCCGTAATCGTGTTCGTGGGGCTTGCACGGGACCTTATCGAGGACGCGCTGAACAATTTTGAATTCGATGCGGTGCTGGGCTTCAGCCCGGTCCAGGAATTCACGGTCACAGTGCTGGATTTCGTGATGTTCTACCTGGGCATATTCCTCCTGCTCGCGGCAGCGCAGAGGCTGCTGCTGAAGAGGAATTATTACGCGCCGCTCCTGCTCGGGATAATGCTCGGGCTGATGCCGCCCGTATTGGATGCGCTGTTCACCGGAAATACGACTTATTTTTACGTGGAGCCCCATCCGCTGTTCCTGGAGCCAGGGATAAGCGCGGGGGAGCTCGCGGTAGTGTATGGCGGAATCCTGCTGTTCGCGTTCTACATATGGGCGAGGACAGGGGAACTGATAAAGGGCCTGGCTGCGCTGTTTGCGGCATGGGCCACGCTCCAAATCATGGGCTCGCTCCTCAATTACGGGAGCGACGTTGCGGCCCAGATGATTGTGCCGGACAGCGACTGGATGTTCGGGGCGCTCTTCTTCGTTTCACGGGCCTTGCTGTTCCTGGCTCCGCTGGCAATCATTGACAGCAATTTCCGCAAATTCCTGATGTACAGGGCTTCGCGCATCTTCCTTTTCATGGGGCTTTCGGCTTTTTCAATCGCGCTTTTCGAGACCGGGCCTGTGGAGGGGACAATCACTTTCGGCGCGGCGTTCTTCGCTTACTTGCTGCTCTTCATGACGAACAGGGATGCGAAGGAGGACAAGGAAAACAAGAGGCCTGAATTCAGGTTCGAATGGATCACCTGGGCCGTGGTGCTTGCCGGGCTCGGGAACGCGATGCTGCTTATCGCGCTGCGCGAAAGCAATGCACTCTGGATTGTTGCAGGGCTTGCCGGGCTCGCGCTGGTTTACAACAGGCCGCTGAACCTGAAGAGGAGCTTCCCTGGGGCGTACCTGGTGGAGGGGCTGGCCTTCACCGCGATAATGGCTTCTTACGGGGCGTGGGAAGGCGGATTCGGGGGCAGGGTGCTGGTTGCTCTGGGCGCGTGCTTCCTCACTTTCGCGATAGGAAGCGCAGTGAAGGACTACAAGGATGCAGAGGGGGACAGGAAGGCGGGGGTGCGCACCGCGTTCACGGTGCTCGGGAAAAAGGGGCGGGAAACGTTTTGGAATGTGTTCAGGGTCGTGCTCATAATCGGGCCGCTGGCTTTTATCGCAGCCGCGCAGATGGAAATTTCAGTGGCGCAGGCTGCGCTCTGGCTGGTTTTCGCGCTGGGTTCTGGATATGTGCTGTTTTTCTCGAACTGGAAGGACAAGGAGAAGACTGTGGATGCTTACATATGGCTTTTTTCAGGATTGCTGTTTCTCTCCGGGCTGATGCTGGGCGCATTGCAATGATTTCATAGGTTTGGAACTGAAAACAGGACGTGAAACTCAATTCATGGGAGCTGAAGCTGGATTATTTTCCCTCGACCCAGCTCGAGGCCTGCGCTTTCCAATTCCTGTTTTTCAGATTGAGTGGGATAGAGGGCTATGGTGCGCTCGTAGGTCATGACACGGCCCAGCAGCGAGTTGTTCCTGTAGAAAGCCGGGTTCTCGAACCCGTAGAAGAGCTGGGCGCTCGGGTGGCCGAGAAAAAGGCCTTCCTCGTTTATCCACTCCTGGATCTGGGATGAGAGCTTGTAGTAGAAGTGGATGGCGCGCGAATCCCTGTCCCTGGGGTCGCTGAGCGCGCTCACTTTTTTGAGGAAAAACTTCTTGAATCTGCGCAGGGTGAATATGAAATCCGGGTCCATGTCCCAGTGGAATCTGCGTATCCTGAACAGCCCGAAATCCATCCATTGCGATTGCGCGAGCCGGATGCGGGTGGAATTCTTCAGGAGGAATCCGCGCACCGCCTCTTCCCATGTCCCCGCACTGCCGGGCGGAATTATGCATTCTATTCTATCCATAAATGGAAATTGCGCAGCAGGGGGTATATTTTAATTTCGGCTCAGTCTCAACTGAAAATTATTGCTCTGCTTTTAGCTCGCTTATTTTTCTTCGGAACAAATCCTGAAGCACATTATATGCGCGGGTAACTGAGTTTTCCTCCAAAGCAAGCATCATTTCAGTGTATGTTGAAAACGACTCTAGAATGTTTATATCGTGCCAGGCCAGCTGGGAAGTAACTTGGGAAAAAAAGCCAGGCGCGCCCACCACTTCTGGCGGGAATTTTATGGAAAGGAGCGCAAGGCTCTCTAAGGACGATAGCGCCTTTTCGCTCCGCATGTGCTCTTCGAACTCTTTTTTGAGCTTCCGGCTTACCACCACGCTCACTTCGTAGTTTCCTTGAGTGACATTGAAAACTTCCCCCTGTTCGAAGTTCACGCGGTCGTAGAATAGGGATATTGAATCCATGACCGAACGGCTCTTCAGGAACGTAAATTCCATTATGTCTGATTTTATGGAAAGCGTTATCTGACCTTTTGAAAAAACGGTTTTGGTTTTGGACTCTTCCGCGCGCGCGGATTCCGAAATTCTGTGGAGGGCCATGGTTATCGCGCCGTCGCGCACCTTTTTCCCGAGCTGGCGCTCAACCTGGGGCTTCATCCAATAGGCGAGCTTGGCGTAGCTTATTATGTCCTGGAGCATGGCTTCCCTTAGGAAAGGCTGCTGGTTTACGAGGTTGGAAACCACGTGCGATACTGTAGGCATGTTTTCACCTTTATATGTTTGTTATTTTGGTAACATTTTATAAATATTTTGTTATTTGGATAACATCAAGTATATATTAAAGGTCGGCAGAACTAACCACATGGAACAACCAGTCAGAGTGGCTTATTTCTGCTCAACCAGGGAGCTTGCAGGAGACGAAGGCGTGGGTACGAGGAGGAAGGGAACCCTCGAGCATCTTGTGGAGCTGCTACAGAACCAGGCAAACCCTCAGTTCGCAAGGACTTTCGAGATTGCGCTCATAGTCATTGATGATAACGCGCCCCAGCTTGATTTGGATAGGTTCGGGATACCGGTTCATGTGGAGCCTTCCCGCGTTTTCAGAAGGCTTCCGCGCGGGGAAATGGAAGCGAGGCAGGCCGCGAAGGCTGAATTC
>JBAZLI010000042.1 GCA_041650355.1 Candidatus Micrarchaeia archaeon
ATAAACTGCGCAAAAGCGGAGTGGGCGCTGAAGTGGGAAGGAGGATGCGGGAGCTCAAGCGCAACTTCTCTTCCGAGGAGAAACTATTTTCTGAATTGTGCTTCTGCATCCTAACTGCAAATGAAAGGGCGGCGAAAGGAATTGAAATCCAGGAAAAAATAGGAAACGGATTCGCGGCATTTTCCGAAAATGAACTGCGGGATTTTTTGAAAAGAAATGGGTACAGGTTCTACAATGTGCGAGCCGGGTACATAGTGGAGGCGAGGAAGCATTATGGGAAATTGAAAAAGACGCTTGCGAAACTGGAACGCGAAGGCAGAACTGGAAACTTGATGTTGTGCGTGTCGCACAACAGACAGTCGGGTGCACTCGACTGGAAACTGAAAACCGAAGACAGGATGCGGGAATGGCTTGTTGAAAATGTGAAGGGGCTGGGATGGAAGGAAGCAAGCCATTTCCTGCGCAATGCCGGGTTCAACAACTGCGCGATACTGGACCGGCACATAATAAAAATCATGCGCGAGAACCGGATGATTAGGGAAGAGCCCAAAACCCTAAACAGGAGAAGATATATGGAGGCGGAAGCGAAACTCGAAGCTCTGTGCAGGGAACTCGGAATGGGGCAGGGCGAGCTGGATTTTTATCTGTGGTACCTTAAGACGGGTAAAGTGCTGAAATAAGCTGAATCGAAAACCGAAAGCTGGAAAAGCGCTGGTGATTGGATGCTCGGGATAATCGGCGGAACCGGAATATACTCTTTGGGGAAATTCGAGGAGAGGAGCGTGAACACCCCGTACGGGTTCGCCTCTGTGTGGGTCGGGAAAATCTCCGGGAGCGACTGCGCCTTCATACCCCGGCACGGGAAGGACCACCGCTATCCGCCGCACATGGTGAATTACAGGGCGAACATATGGGCGCTCAGGCAGCTGGACACGGCCATCGTGCTGGCGACATACGCGTGCGGGAGCATAGCGAAATTCAGGCCCGGGGATTTCGTGGCCGCCAGGGATTTCATAGGGTTCAACGCCCCGATAAGCTTTTACGAGGACTTCAGGGAAGGCATGAGGCACATGAACTTTTCCGAGCCGTACGCTGAGGAAGCGAGAGTGATGCTCTCCTCGGCTGCAAATGAATGCGGGATCGCGCTGAAGAAAGACGGGATAGTGGCGACCACGCGCGGGCCGAGATTCGAGACAAAGGCGGAGATAAGGGCGCTGGAGAGGATGGGCGCGAACCTAGTGAGCATGACCAACGCGTACGAAGCTACACTGCTGCACGAGCTGGAAATTCCCTGCGCAGGGCTGTGCATAGTCACAAATTACGCTTGCGGGGCAGAGAAGCACACTCCGACGCACTCGGAAGTGATAGGAATGATGGCGAAGAAGGAGAGGAACGTGAATGAAATAATAAGGGAGTTCGCGCGGCTAGTCTGACCTGGGAAAAACGGAAAAATTTAAGAAAGGAAAAAATGAAAAAGGGAAATATTGCTAGGCGTTTTCCGGAACCGGGCCTCCCCCGGTAATCTCCATTTTGGCCCAGGCCTCGTTGTCGTTGTAGCCCTGCGCTGTCGCGAGAACCGCCAAAGTGTAGGTGTAGCCGCCATAGTCGAAGATGACGTTCTGCCCTGCCCTTGCCTTGGTCTGGAATAGCAGCTCTGGCTCTTGCTGGGGCCCAAGCGCATCGGAACTCGGAACGTCCCCCCCGTAAATCGAGAGGATTGCCTCGTGGCTGTCCAATTCAATGTCGTCCAGGACAGCAAACACCTGGAAGTCGTCGGATGACGCGTAATCGCCCGCGAAAACGGTCCCGTCTACATAGGGCGTCTCCCCTGTGTGGGTGGATGCTATTCCGACCTTGGCCCACGTTGCAAGGCCGAGGTAGCCGAGGCTTGTCTGGTAGATTTTCACCCTGAAGTTCTGCCCGTCCACTTCTCGCACCGCCTGGGAGTTCTCGCGCATGTTCTCGTAATAATACGCCCTGGGCGCGTCCACCCCAGACTGGTCGATGCTGCCAGGCCCCTCGTAAGGCATTATTGCCAGCATGGCGTTCCTGCTTCCGTCTTCAAGGTCGTACATGCCCACGGCTATCGTTTGCGAAGAGTCGTTTATCAGTCCTCTCGGAACCAGGACCTCGCCTTCGTACGGGGTGGCCCTGCGGTTGGTCCGCGAAAGCGTGTACTTGAACCAGGCCATGTTGCCGCTGTATCCTGCAGCGGTCTGCGTGATGCCTATCTTGTAGTTGGAGCCGTTGATTGTCCTCACCACGTAGCCGCGCTCCTTTATCTCGTCGCTGTAAAGGAGGTTGTCGTCCAGGTCGTAGATGTACAGCATTGCGTTCCTCGTGCCGGTCTCAAGGTCCGCAAAGTCGAAGTAGAAAGGATAGACGTCGTCAATCCTTTCAGGTCCGCTTCCTGCCCTGAGCAATTTGCCTGGTGTGAGTGTGGAATCCATCTGGGCACGCTCTGCCGGGCCTGCGCTGAGCCGCGTTATGGAGAATCTGACCCATTTGCCCGAAAGGTTGTAGCCGGATGCGGTCTTGTACACTTTTATCTTATAGGTTATGTCGTTGACGGTCCGTATCACGTTCCTGCCTTCCTTTATCTTCTCGTAATAGAGCGCGCCATTATTTACCCCGTCGCCGAGAATGCCCGAGAAGTATATGGAAAGCATTGCCTGCCTGGTGCCTTCCTCAACGTCTTCCACGTAGACTGCCATGTTCCCGTCTCCGCTGAGCATGTAATCCCCCACCGAGACCGCGGTTCCTTCGTAGGAATCCGGCCTGGACGAGGTTTGCTCCATGGACATCCTTGCCCACGCGGAGTTGTGCGTGTACCCTGCCGCAGTCTGGTAAATTCTTACCGCGTATGTTGCGTTGCCCACCGTGTGCTTAACGTACTTGCCTTGCTTTATGTTGTCGCGGTAAAGGAGCTCGTCGTCGGAATTGTACACGGACACGATGGCGTTCATGGTGCCTTGCTCTATGTCGTCTAGTATCGCGTAGGCCTGAACCGGGGCGTCAATTCCTGAAGAAGCGAGCACGCCATAGTCCTCGTAAATCACGCCGCCCATCTGTATCACGTATCCGGAAGTGGGGGTCGGGGTGGAATCCGGGGCGTCTTCAACTGCCAGCTGGGCCCACATCGCGTTCTCGGCGAAGCCTGGCGCGGTCTGGTTCACGCTCACTTTTATGAAAAGGTCGCGGCCAATCTGCACGATCACGTGCTTCTTCTCGCTAACCTTGTGCTTGGCGAGCACTTCCCCTCCGGAGTCCAGCACGGTTATTATCGCACTGTGGCTCCCGGATTCTATGTCGTCAAGAACCACGTAGGCTGCGTCTTCATCGTAGCTGAGGTTTCCGCCGATTGAAACCACTGTGTAATCGGTCCCGTAGGCCGCAGGCAAAAGCAGGCCTGCAAAAAGCAAAACGAACAATATGTTTTTCATGCATCCACCTCTTTTTTCATCCTTTTTGAATATGGCCATTATGCGGGGTTCCCCGCAGATTTATGTCTCTCCCCCTATGAGGCCTCCGACTGTGGCTTCAACCACGTTCGAGTTTTCGGATTGCTGGCCGTAGGAGTCGCGCACGCGCACGTAGTATGAGTAAGTCTCTCCGCTTGAGACGGAGGTGTCGGAGTAGTGCGTCGAAGGCGTGGCGCCTATGTAGGAAAACAGGCCCATGCCTGAAGTGCTCCTGTAGATTTCATAGTCCGAAACCTGGGCCGCGTAGGGCCTGGACCAGGAAAGGTAGACGGATTCGGCGCGCACCTGGGCGCCGAGGTCTGTTACTGACGGCGGAGGCGAAGGGGGGCCCACGCTTATGGAGAAGGTGTTGGAGTGGCCGGATTGCTGGCCGGCAGAGCTCACCGCTATCGCATAGTAGCTGTAGGTTTCCCCTGAGCTTACCCTGGAATCAGTGTAGCTGGTGGAGCTGGCAGAGCCTATCTTGGAGAACAGGCCCGTGCTCTGGGAACTCCTGTATAAATCATACCTGGAAATCGAACTGCTTCTGGACTTGGTCCAACTCAAATAGACTGAGCTTCCGTCCGTCCAGCCGTCCAGGCTTGCCGGCGGAGAGGGCGGGTCCTGGTCCAGGTAGATGGAGCTGTAGGCCGTGCTCTCGCCGTAGTCGTTCCTGCATTTGTAGTAAACGGTCTTGGGGCCGTTGCCGCTCGAGAGGGTGAAATCCCTGCTCGTGGCGTAATCTTCCCACGCGCCCCAGTCATAGTTGGATTCCCTGAGCGCGCACTCGTAAGCGTTCCGCGCGCGGAGGTCGAGGCGGACGTTCCGCGAGGAGGTGTAGCTGTCCCCGCTGTTTATGGTTATGCTGACTTCCGTCGGAGAAACAGGAGGGGAGTAGGAGTAGGTTATCTGGGCGCTCACTACGCCGATGTCGTTGCCCAGGGAATTCTGGCAGGTGTAGTAAACACTCTTGAGCCCTGTGCCGGCTGAAAGTGTCCAGGCTTTCGAGGTCTTGTACGGCTCCCAGTCGGTCCATGAGTTGGCGTTGTCGTTTGAGAAGCGGCAGCGCGACGCGGAATAGGCGTAAAGGCCGAGCAGGACGCTCTGCGAGTTCGTCCATCTCGCGCCGTTGTTCATTGATATGTGGAGGTACGGCGGGGGGCTTGTGTCCAGGGTTATCGAGTCTGAAGCGGTGTCCGAAACTGCTCCGGCTGCGTTCCTGCACTGCGCGTAAACGGTCTTGAGGCCGTCGCCGGCGGTGAGGGACCATTGTGCCGTGCCCGAATATGCGGACCACTGGCCCCACGAAACCGCGTCGTTGGAGAACCTGCATTCCGAAGCGCCCTGCGCGTTCACGGCCATTTTTATGGAGATGGTGCTGGTGTAGCCGGAGCCGTCTCCGAGGCTTACCGAAACTGCGGGCTTGTCCGTGGTCGTGAACGCGGCTGATGCGGCCCCTGCGAGGCCGTTGTCCGTGCATTCCACGGCCATGGTGTGGCTGCCGGTAGTGGTGGACAGCGTGGTGTTCCGCACCGCTCCCACGTCAACATGGCCGAGCTGGCTCTTGGTCCCGTCAAGGGTCATGGTGCATATTGCGGCTCCGCTCTGGGAGCTGGAAAGCGTGAAAACGACTTCGAATGTGTTGGAATACTGCCCTGCGTTGGCCGGGCTGGCCAGGGTGATTTTGGGCGGGACCGTGCTGAGCATTATGTGGAGGGATACCGATGGCGCGGCGTTCCCGATGGAGTCCCTGCACTGGTAATAGACGCTCTTTTCCCCGTCTCCTGAGGAAAGCGTCCAGGTCTTCTGGGTCGCGTACGGCTCCCAGTCGCCCCAGGTGAGCGCGTCGTTGGAGAACCTGCATGTTGAGGCTTTTTCCGCGTAAAGCGCGAGAACCACCGAAGCCGAGGAGGTGAAGCTCTTGCCGTCAGCGAGCGAGATTCTCAGGTTGGCCGGAGGCGAAACGTCCGCGGTGGCGCTCGCCTTGCCCAGGGACTGCTCGCTCCCGCTCGCGTCGGTCCATTTAATAGTGTAATAGTACGTGGTGGCGTCGAGCACGCTGGTGTCTATGTAATCGGAGCGCCCGGAAATGAGCTGGGAATTTATCCTCGCCCCCTCAGTGGAGGCGTCCGTGCTGCGGTAAATGTTGTACCCTGCGGCTGTTTTCAGCGGGTCCCATGCAACCTGGATTCCGCCAGCTATGGGCGTGGCTTTCACGGACTGGGCGCCGAAGCAGCCGAGAAGCAGAAAGGATAGAATTAGCACTCCGAAGACGTATCTCATATCCATGTACCCACCGCTCTTACTACAGGGATTAGGTTTAAAAACACTACCTCGTCACGGAAGCTGAGTTCACCTGGTCCAAGTAGTGCGGGTTCTTTTCGAAATAGTCGCGCGAGGGCTTGAGCGTTTTTACCAGCTCGCTTGCTACGGCGCTTTTGAGGTCCATCGGATGGAGCTTGCCTTCCGAGTAGGCGGTTTTGAGCTCCGCGGGAGTCGCGAACTCGGCGTCGCCGCCGAATTTCGCGGGGCGCTCTATCTTGAGGGATTTGCCGCGCATGCACAGATACTCGGCGTATTCTATGAGCGGGTTCCCTTCCACGGTCTTTTCAGGGCAGAACGCCTTGGATATTTTGGACTTGATTTCTGCTTCGGAATCATGTATGAAGATGGCCGAATTCGGGTTGCTCTTGCTCATTTTCGCGTCTATCATCAGGTCGTCGCTGATTTTTTCTTCTAAGCCGATTTTTTTGCCGACATCCATTTTCGAAGTGCCTTGCAGTCCGGGGAGCAGATGGCCGTGCACGGCCGCGAATTTCTTTTTCCCTAGCTTCGGGAAGATTTCGCGCGCGAGCATGTGCACCTTCCTCTGGTCCATTCCTGCGTGCGCGAACTGCACTCCGAGCTTCGCTATGTCCGCAGTCTGCATCGCAGGGTAGAATATGGAGGACGCGTTGGCGGCCTCGCTTTCCTTCCTGCCCATTATGGTGATTGTGCGGAGTATGCGGTTTATGCTCGCGTTCCTGCCCACGTCCAGGACGGTTTTCCAATAATCATCATCGTAGAGCTTGCTAGCGAGCACGTAATCCACTTTTCCCTCCTCGAGGCCGAGCGAGATGAACGCGTGCTTGAAGTATCCTAGCGCGACTTCCTGGATTTTCTCCAGGTCGCCCCCGAGCTTGCCGTTTATCCACGCGTGGTAATCTGCAAGGAATATGGTGGGCTTTACGCCCGCGTCCATGAAATCCCGGATCTTGAGCGCGGTCATCAGGCCGCTTCCTATGTGCACTTTTCCTGAAATCTCGAAGCCGATGTAATGTTTTGGCTGCGAGTAGTTCTGAAAAATTTCAAGGACGTCCTCGCGCGTCACCACCTCCTCGGTGGGGGGCCTGCACACCAAATCCACTCGCTTTTCCAAGTCCATTTCAACACCGTGAGCTCATACTTTAGAGAGTATCCAGAGTATGGATATTATGCTTCCTATTATTATGATTGGCGCGGCTATCTTCGCGACCGCGACTATCGCATTTACGGTTGAAACTATCTCTATGCTCTGCTTGGCCCCGAACACGTTTATCGCGAACTGGGTCTTGAAGGCGCAGAACGAGGCAGGTTGCATGTCGTCAAGAGCTTCGAGCACGGATTCGCGCACCGCTTCGAGGAGCGCGGCTTCCCCTTCCAGCGGATTGAGGACCCCGCGCACCCTGTTCACTGAGTGCGTGTCTGTTGTGTACACGCCAGCTTCCAGATTGATTTTCCTTTCCTTCGCGGCTTCGCTTGCGGCCCGCATTATGGATTCCCGCGTCTCGGGCTTCACGCCGTTCGAATCTACCAGTATTATCGCGTAAAACGGCTTTGTGGAAAAAACCGCGACTTTTATCCCTGCGAGCCCGAGCTGGGGGATTGCGAGGGATCTGTGCGAGAATCCTGCGCTGAGCGCAAGTCCCGGCGTTTTTCTGGAAAGCGAATCCGAAACCGCGCGCATGTACCTGAAGCCGACCGGGCTTCCTGGCTCGAAGCTGGTGATGTCCCCGGTTTCGGCGTTGTGCTGGTCAACCACGGAAACCATCGGGACATGCTTCTCGGCATCGGCCATTATCGCGAGCCCGAGGCCGAAATTCACGTCCTCGGTGGTGTGGGGCGCGCGCGAAATTCCTGAGAATGCGCAGCCTTTGAAGAGGAGGGATTCAGAGAAACACTCTCCGCAGAATCCGCGCGAGAGCGAAACGGATGACCGCGAGGGCTTGCATTTCGCGTATTCCGCGTCGAAGGCGGAAACTATCTTTTCCATCTCGCTTGAAGCGACCGGGTTGAGGTCGTGAGTCACCGTCCCGTGGAACACGAATGATTTAAGCCCGTATTTCTTTTCTATTTCATCGGAAATGAGGAAGGAATAGTTGCTGCCTCCCAGGGAGCCGAACGGGCCGTAGTGCACGTAGGGGACCAGGAACGCGTGCGTGTCTTCTTTCCTCTTGAATATGAATGCGGAAAGGAGTGTCTCGGCCTCCTCGCCCACGCGCTCGAATTCGGTCTCTATGTCCTTGGATTCGTAGAACCAGTGCGCCAGGAAAAGGGAAACCGCGTCTAATGTATTAAGCCCGAAATTCCGCTTCATGGGCGCGTTCACTATCATGAAGAACAGGTAGACGAACCCGAGGAACAACGCCGAGGCGAGGAAGAACTTCCCTATTATGAGCAGCGGGGCCCCGGAAACAGCGACCGTGGTTCCGGTTATGAGGAAGAATCCGTATATGATGACCTGGAGGGATGCGAAGAGGAAGGAGCGCCACCTGAGCACGAAAACGAAGCGCGCGATTATGAACCACACCGCGAACGCGAGCGAGGCCGCGAAAAACACCACTGCCTCGCGGTAGGGGAACGCGGAGCTGATGAGAAATGAGTATGCGAAGTAGGCGAGCGCGTATATTACCTGGCCTGCCAGGGAAGCCGCGAGTATGCGCCTGAACGGGATTCTGCGTATCATGAGCTTTATGAGCAGGGAGGTGAGTATCGCGGGTATTGAGAGGAGGAAAAGCCCTTCGAGCGCGCCCTGGAAAACCCCTTCGAGCGCCGGTTGGCCCCCAAGCGGGAGTATGAACGCCAGGGTTCCGAAAAGGATTCCGATT
>JBAZLI010000043.1 GCA_041650355.1 Candidatus Micrarchaeia archaeon
AACCTGCCCGAAATGCGGGGGGAGGATGCAGATTTCAGAAGACGAGCCGCTGATAGAGGAGCTCACGGACCTGGCCAAGGAAAAAGGGATAAAGGTCGAGATAATATCGCAGAACACCGCAGAAGGGGCGCAGTTCCTGCAGGGCTTCATGGGGATAGGGGCGTTCCTAAGGTACAGATGAGTTGGCCTGCACTGTTGTTTCCTGCACGCCGCACGGGCTTTCGTACTTCTTCATTCCGACAATTATTTTGTCCGCGTAGTATTTAGTCGAGTTGCCGTGCATTATCTGGAACGTCATTCCGGACCTGGAGAGCGCTTCGCAGTACGAGGCGCTCGCGTTCAACTCGGTGCTCACGCAGGAATCCCCCTCGAGCACGAAGAAGGAGACGTTCTTGGGCGCGAGCGGCACGCTTCCGGCTATGTCCACCGCGCACTGCATTATCGCGTTCCTCGAGAGCGCCGAGGCGTTCCTCAAATCCGCAACCACGAAGACCTTCTTAGAGGCAGAGAGGCGTTCTATGAATTCGCTATAATTAATCTCCTTCTCGGGCTCGGCCGGCTTGAACAGGAACAGGTAAACGAACACGATGCAGAGCAGGCCCAGCACCGCGACTCCGGCCAGCTTCAAACTGTCTTGCATGCGAACCCCTCACTGCGCGTAGAGCCTTATGGCCTCTGCCGGCGCGCATATCCTGTAGTATTCGTTGCTGCCTGAGAAAGACGCCTGGTCCAGGAGCAGGCCGGAATATGCGGAAGATGTCACCAGGGACGAGTTGAAAAACACCAGCGGAGTGGTAATTTTGTCCGCGCAGTTCGGGAACTGGGTCAGGCCGGTGGCGCTGGTCCCGGGCGGGAAATAGGCGGTGCAGTTTCCTTCGCGCACCACGTAGATTTTCGAGGATATGTTGGACTTGGCCAGCTCTCTCGATACTGCGGCCGAGCAGTTTTCCATCGCCCCGAGCTCGGTTTCGTCTACGGTGTCGCCCTGCACGAGTATGGTCACGTTCCCGGCCAGCTTCACCGAAGAGTAGAAGTCCGAGTATTCCACCCGGTTGGTGGACTTGTCCAGCGCGAGGTAGACGCTCACCGCTACCAGCGCGAGCAGGAACACCAGTAGCATGGAGAGCACGAGCAGGAGCATGCGGTTGAGCGGCTTCGGGGAAAGGCCGTAGTAGACGCTGAATATGAATACCACGAGGGACGAGAAGGACAGGAAGAACAGCGAGGAGCCGAGAAGAGGGACGTATGCCGAAAGCCCTGCGCGCTCGGAATTGGTGAGCGGCTTCACCTGCATCGCGAGCGAGCCCATGCCTTCGACCATCTTTCCGGACGGCCCTGCGGCGAACATGTAGAACGCCTGCACCGGGTTGCCTTTGGAGAGGAGGGCCCTGGATTCGTTTATGAGGAGCGAATAGTTGCTTTTCAGGTCGGCGTACTGGGTTGAAGTGAGGCCTGGCTTGAACTGCTGGTCGAGCAGGAGTTTCTTCGTCTTTATGGTGTTGAGACTGGCAGCCTCTTCAGAGCCGAGGGCCTTCCCTTCTGCGAGGAAAATGTACACCGTGGCTTCCTTGGAAGCCTGGGAAACGTTGTCGTAAACCCCCAGGAGCGGAGCCACGGATTCGTTGAGCGATTTGACCATCGCCGAATATTCGACGATTGTGTCCTCAAGATTGGTGAAGTTGTTGGAGCCTATCATCTGCTCTATTTCCAGCTCCATCGCCTGCACAGTCTCGAGCTTGGAGCGTATGCTTGCGTTGTCCACGTACGCGAGCACCTCGGAAGTCCTGTTCTTCACCGTAACCGCGGGCAGCCTGGCCGTATCGTAGATTCCGGTGTAGTACAGCCTGCTGTCCTCGTTCTCGTCCGACTCAAGCCGTTCCTCGGTGTTCGAGTAGATTTTGTTCACCAGGGAAGGGTAGTTCGCAAGGGGCGCAACTTTTGCGGAGAGGTTGTTGAGCTTCCCCTCCGCGCGGGTGAGCGCCGCGTCATCCAAGTCAAGGTCCGGGCACAGGCCGTAGCACTTGGAGCACGACTCGCCGACCGAGGGTATGCGGAACATCGTGCTCTCTATCCTGCCCTTCGCGTCCTTGAGCGCAGGAACATCGGCCTTCATCTCCTCTATGGAGGAAATCGTGTTTTCCGAGTTCATGCTGCCGAACAGGTAGAATATGCGGGCCATGGTTATTTCAATCGTGTCGCTCCCGTTGGTGAAGTCTTTTATCGGCTGGAGGAACATGTCCGGGTCTCCGCATCCGGTGGCGTCCGCGTAGGCGGCGCATGCGAACGTCGCGGTCCTAAGGCAGGAGCTCGCGTTGGTGCACGGGAACATGTGGAGGAACAGCGCCTTCCTGCACGCGAACTCCTCCTGGCCCTTGAACCTTCCGCCGTTGTTCCTGCTGGCGTTGAACGTCAGGAAGTCGGTCTCGAGGCTCGCAGTCTCGTTCGGGCTCAGCGCGTATTTCTGCGTATAGTATTCTTTCAGCACCGCGGTCATTTCGCTCTTGTTGAGCACGAGCTCGTCTTCCTTCACCAGGAAGGTGGGCTCCTTGCTGATATTCATTATATAGTAGACACTATGGTTGAGGGTGAAAAACTCCTTGGAAACGCTTGCGTTCGTCTCGTTGGCGTAAAGGTAGTCAGAAACGTCGAAAGAATACGCCGCACCGGCCAATAACAGCAGGGAAAACAGTATGACTGGTCTCATGGCAGGCATTACTGATGTAATATTTAAAAATCGATGGGGGTTGTTTGGCCGGACGAGCCTCATGCAGGGCTACGCGGATTGGCTAGAACTCCCGCTTTATAACGTGCTGCGCGAGGTCCGTGAGCTCGCCGCTTTCCCTGGATGGCCGGAGCTCCCTTAGGAACGCGCTCGCTTCCTCCACGAACCTGAGTGCCCTGAGCCTCGCGTAGTTTATCGAATCGTATTTCCTGAAGGCCGAGACCACGTAATCTATCTTTTTCCTGTCCCGCGTCCGCGACAGCAGCATCGAGGAGAGCTTCTTCCTCTCCCCCGGGGTGGCATGCGACATCGCGTGTATGAACATCAGGCTCCTCTTCCCCTCTGTTATGTCCCCCCCTATCTCCTTCTTGTATTTCTCGAAATCCCCGGTGACGTTCAGTATGTCGTCCTGTATCTGGAACGCCACGCCGAGGGATTCGCCGAACATCCTGAATTTTTCCACTGTCCCGGAATCCGCGCCTGCGAGATACGCGCCTGCCTCGCAGCTCGCGCCCATGAGCGCGCCCGTCTTCCCGAGCACCATGGAAAAATACTCGTCTTCGGAAACGCTGGTTTTTCCTGTCCTGTACCATTCCAGCTCCACGCCCTGGCCCTCGACCACGCGCTGGAATGCGCGGCCTGATATGGACGCGATCTTCACCCTCTTCTCCAGCGGCATGTCCAGCTCCAGGAACCGGTTCCACACTAGTGTGTAAAGAGCGTCGCCGCTGTTGAGCGCTATCGGAATTCCGTGCGAGATGTGGAGCGTGGGCTTGCCCCTGCGGAAATGCGAATCGTCCTCGACATCGTCGTGTATGAGCGTGAAGTTATGGAAAAGCTCTATGAGCGCCGAAGCTTTCACGGCGTTCTTCTTATCCTTGCCGTCCAGGGCGCCGAAGGACAGCATCAGCAGCGCGGGCCGTATTCTCTTGCCGCCGCGGAATATGTACTCGTCCAGGAGGCCGTACACGCACCTTGGTTCTGCGGAGAGCACCTGGCGCATTTCCTCCTCTACCCGGCCTATGCTCTCGTTGACAAAGCCTGAGAACTCCATGGATTGAAGATAAGGCAGAAAATTATTAAATCGCTCACTTAGGCTCATTTCCCGTACGCGATACGGCGCTCGTAGCCGCACGGGATGCACCTGTATAGCACCCTCCCGCCACGCTTGTCGAAGGAAACCGAGACCGTGCTTCCGGGCCTCCAGAACGAGAAGCACTTCCTGCAGAAGGAGAGCTTCTGCGCTCTGGTGAGGCGCACCTTGTTTTTCCGCACTATGGAGAAGGCGAGGGCGCAGTAGCGCTTCGCCCTCGCAGGATTGCTCCTGAAGCATTCCCCGGCCTCGTTCAGAAGGATTGATATTCTCTCGGCGCTTATCGCTTTCACCAGGTTCTTCTCCTTTGGGCGCATACATTGGATTATCCGCAAATGTTTTAATAGCTGGAGTGGAAAATTGTGCGGTGATGCTCTGGACGCAGGAGGATTCTTTGATTACTATTTCGTAAAGCCGATTTTGGAGCACGAAGGCTACAATTCAGTCAACACGCTCACCTACGCAGTCATAGCGATAGCTGCGGTTTTCCTCGCGTACAGGTTCTTCCAGGAGAGCAAGATAAGGGTGGACAGGCAGTTCGTGCTCAACACGCTCCCGTTCGTGCTTTTCGGCTCCACGGTGCGCGTCGTGACCGACAGCATAGACACCGGAGTTATGAAACCAGATAACCTGCTTTACTCTTGGATACTGGATTCGCACATATACGATTACGGGTTCCTTACCAGCAGCCCGGGCATTTACCTGGTGACTGCCGCGCTGTTCTTCCTTTCCCTGGGAGTTGGGAAATGGCTCAAGGACCAAAAGATAATAGGGTACATAGGGATTGCGCTTTGGCTTCCGCACCTGCTGCTCTTGCTGCCCATGATGAATTACGCGATGTTCGCAATACCGGTTCTCGCGCTTGCGGCAATTCCGGCGTTCCTCGCGTGGAAATACTTCAAGAGCGGCCTGCTCGCCGGCATTGTGGGCGCGCACGCGCTTGACGGGGCCGCAACTTTCTTCGTGATAGACTATTTCGGGAAAATGACCGGAAGAAATTATTTTGAGCAGCACGTGCTCCCTTCTTTCATAGGGGAAACTTTCGGGAGCTTCTTCCCGTTTTATTTAATCAAGGTTGCAGTAGCGTTTATTGCCGCGTGGTTCATAGCGAACGAGAAGGACGCTAATGAAGGGGAAAAGACGTTCATAGCGCTCCTTCTGATAATAATCGGGCTTGCGCCCGGGCTGCGGGATTTGCTCAGGATGATGGTGGGTGCTTAGATGCTTTCGCTCATAGGCCTGGGAATTTCCGGGGACTTGACGCTTCGCGGCCTGGACGCAGCGAAAAGGAGCGACGAGGCTTACGCTGAAATGCACACCGGGATTCTGCAGGACGGATGGCTAAAGAGAATGGAGAGGACTATTGGGAAGAAGATATCTATTTTGGAGCGTGAAAAGCTCGAGAGCGATTTCATATCGGAAAGGGCGAAGGACAGGGACGTTGCGCTGCTCGTTCCAGGAGACCCGCTTGCAGCTACTACCCACTATACGCACGTGCAGGACGCGAAAAAGGCCGGAGTTGAAGTGAGCGTGGTGCACAATTCATCAATTTTCACTGCGGCTCCGGGAAAGTGCGGGTTGCAGCATTACAAATTCGGGAAAACCGCTACGCTCGCGTACTGGAGGAAGAATTACGAGCCAACGAGCGCGCTTGAAATTGTCGGGCAGAACCAGGAGAGGGGGCTTCATACGCTCCTTCTGCTGGACCTGGACAAGGCGCTGGGCCCTATGGGCGCGAAAACCGCGTTTATTCAAATTAAGAAAATTGAGGGGAAGCTTGGGGGAAAAATAGTTGACAAATTGGTCGTGCTGAGCCGGGTGGGCTGGGAAGACGAGAAAATTTCCTACGGGAAAATGCGCGAGCTTGAGAAAAAGAACCTGGGGAAGCCGCCTTTCTGCTTCATAATTCCCGGGAAACTGCACTTCGCAGAAGAGGAGAATCTGGAGGAGCTGCGGATGCACAAAATTTCGTAAATTTTGTGCGCATTTGTAAATGAGAACCGCAGTTCGAATTTACAAATACAATTAAAAACTATTTAACATTAATTTCAATATTAGTGAAAGATAGCGGTTGATTCGCCTGTTCGGCGAATCCAAGCGTCATCTGAGAGATTGAAAGTGCATGAATCAGCAAGGAGGTATCAAGGAAGAAGGGGGCGAGCAACTGCGTTCTTCTAAGAAGCCCCCTGTCTGCAGGGATGGCGGAGCCCGGTCAAACGCGCCAGACTCAAGGTCCAATAGATAGGAAATCTGGTGTCCTAGCGGCTGCGAAGGTTCAAATCCTTCTCCCTGCATTTTTTATTCCTTCACCTGCAAGACAAAACCATGAACGACACGGAGCTCTGGAACGACGCCGCGAAAAGCATGGAATTCCAGGGGGCCCTGAACGGCACCGCGGCGTGCTACGAGCGCGCGAAGGAACTGGGCGGGGACAGCCCCGGGGCGTGCCTCAACCGCGCGGTTTCATACATCCAGCTCTACGAATATTACAAGCAGGACAAATACGTCGAGCAGGCCAGGGATGCCCTGCTTTCCGCGATAGAATCCGATTCCAGGAATCCGAAATTCCACCATTACCTCGGGCTGGCTTATTTGGCGTTGGGCGAGAGGGAAAACGCGACCAACGAGTTCTTTTACGCCGAGCAGCTCAGGAGCGAGGAGGAAAGCGACCTCGTGCTGGGCTTCAATCTGGAATTCGAGGCTCCTACGGTTTACGAAACCGCTGTTTCCGAAGTGTACGAGTTGTTGCCGGACCCGGCGCTCCACAGGATATTCGACATAGTGAAATCGTTCCCCATGGACACCTCGCTCCACAGGAGGCTCGTGGACGTTTACGGGCAGAAGGACAGCAATTCCCTCCTCGCCCTTTACCTGCGCTCCATATACAACCAGCTTTTCGAGAGCAAGGAGCTCGCGTCGGAGCTCGGACTTTCAGGCAGCCACGGAAAGTGGGAGGCTCTTTTGGTCTTTTTCGTGCGCGGAATGAACGACGAAAGCAAGGAGCTCGTGAAGCGCGCTGCCAGGGACGGCAGGCTGGACCTGGATGCGCTCCCCGCGTATTCAAGGCTGCTGGTGGAAAGGTACAAGAGGGAATTTGCTTCTTCGAGCTACAACAGGGGGAGCTTCAACGCGCTTCTGCTTCTCCCTATGCGGAAGCTCGACGCGATAGACAATGCCTGCGAGCTTTCCAGGAAGGCGAAGAGGAATTCGGATTTCAAACTCATCAAGGAGGCGCTAGGCATTCTTTCCCAGGCAGGGCTGGCCAAGGCGAAGGGAGGCAGGTACGAGCTTACAGGATTCTTCGGAAGCCGCGGAGGACACGTAAATGCGAAGCTGGAAACTAACGAATTGGATTCCGAGCTCCTGATGATGCTTTCAGAACTGCTGGAGGAAAAAAGGCTGGAATATGCGAAAGAGCTTGCAAAAAAGATAGCCGCGCTTTACGGCGAGAAGGAAGCCGGGGCGTACGTGAAGGAAGCGCTTGCGTCCATTTCGCTCAGCGAGGATGAGAAGTTCTCAATCATCTCGGACATTTAGATGTGCTCCTCGCACGGATTAGCGTAAACCGGAATTATTTTGGAGCATTCGAGGTAGGAGCTTTGGTAGCTGCTCAGCCGCCCGCGCGCGGAAACCGAGAAGAGCCCCTCTGAATAGATTCTTATCACTTCCAGAGTGCTGTTCTCATGGTTTGCCCCGTAATCATAGCCCGGGATGTTGTACCTGTATTCCAGGAAGCTGGTGCTGGATGTAGGGGTGTATGTCCATTCGAAATCGTATTCTCCCATCATATCCGAGCAATCCGTTTCCTGATGCCCTCCAAAGCATGAAGCATAGAACTTGTAGATTCCTGGAGTCCTGAGTTCGGAAGTTCCCCTTATCACGCAATTTTCCTGGGCGCAGCCCACAGTAGCTGAGTCATAGTTGTTGTTCTCGTTGGTCTCGGTCACCACATCAGTGGCGTCCACCCACTCTTCTATATAGATGGAACTCCATCCCTGCTCGCATTGAATCGCGTAGTCCTGGAGCACGAACGTATGGTTGCCCGCGGTCAGGCCGTTTACAGGTATGCTGTCCCTAAATATAGGAGCTGAACAATCCGCGCCGTTGCACCTCCGTATGGTGACGTTCACGTAGAATGTCTGGTCCACGTCGTTCGTGCCAGTGTTCCTCGCGGACACGTTCACGTAGCCGGTTTCAGTAGGGCTGAGTCGGCTAGGCGCGTCTATGCGCGGCTGCAAATCCGTGCTCTGCAGCGTGTTCACGTTTATCGATTCGCTGTCGTTCACCTTGTCAGGCCCGCAGAAATGGTCGACAGCATCTGCGAATACCGTGACCGTGAAGCTGGATGGAGCGGTTCCGCCTCCGGTGTACCTGGCTGTGCCGTGGAAATTATGTGTTTGGCCAGGAAGCAATCTTATGGGAAGCGCCTCGTCCTGGGTGAACGTGAAACCGTTGTTGGCAGAGAAGCTGGCTATTGAAAGGTTCGCAGTTCCGTTGTTCATAACGAAAACCGTGAGACCTGCCTGGTTGCCGCTCAGGGTTATGGAAGTCGGAATGTGTCCGGTTATGTCCACGGACGCGGTTGGGCATTGCCCCACCTGCACCGTGCAGGTTGTCACAGAAACAGGAGTGTTCGGGACTCCGCACACTGTGGCTGTTCCGCGGGCTGTGAACGTGACTGTGATTTGCCCGGTTATGGATGGATTGCTGTAGGTCCCTGAAACCTGGACGAATCCTCCGGGA